>NZ_RAWF01000189.1:0-19538 GCF_003612075.1 Corallococcus sp. CA041A | reverse complement strand
GGCCGGCGCGGGGGCGGCCTGGGGGATGAGGGCTGAGAGGCCCCGGCCCAGGGCGCGCTTCTGGGTGTCAGCGTTCTTCTGCACGGCGGTTGGGAACTCCCGCGCCGGCGTGGGGCCGGCGCGCATGGGCCTTGAGTGCTTCACGGCGAACCGGGCACCCGGTCCCACCATTCACATCGCTCTATTAAGGAGGCGACCGGTCAGGCGACCCGGCGCTTGGACGGCTTGGGGGAGTCCCGGCGCATCAGCTCGCGGCCCAGGGCCAGGTAGCTCTCGCAGCCCTTGGACTTGATGTCGTACAGGATGATCGGCTTACCGAAGGACGGGCACTCGGACAGGCGCACGTTGCGCGGCACGACGGCCTGGAAGACCTGGTCCTTGAAGTAGCCGCGCACCTCGTCCACGACCTGGTGGGCGATGTTGGCGCGCGCGTCGAACATGGTCAGGAGGATGCCCTCCATCTTCAGCGAGGGGTTGAGCCCCTGCTTGACCAGGTCGATGGTGTGCGTGAGCTGGGACAGGCCCTCGAGCGCGTAGTACTCGCACTGGAGCGGGATGAGGACGGAGTCCGCGGTCACCAGGGCGTTGAGCGTGAGCAGGCCGAGCGAGGGCGGACAGTCGATGATGATGTAGTCGTACTTGTCCTTGAGCGGCAGCAGGGCTTCGCGCAGGCGGAACTCGCGGCGCTCCTGGTTGACGAGCTCGACCTCCGCGCCGGTGAGGTCGGGCGTGGCGGGGATGACCTGGAGGAAGCGCAGCTCGGTGGGGTGGATGAGCTCGGCTGCGGGGCGGCCGCCGAGGAGCGCGTCGTAGACGGTGCCGGTGAGGTTCTCGCGCTTGAGGCCCAGGCCGCTGCCGGCGTTGCCCTGGGGGTCCATGTCCACCAGCAGGGTGCGGCGCTCCGCGGAAGCGAGGCTCGCTGCGAGGTTGATGGCGGTGGTGGTCTTACCCACGCCGCCCTTCTGGTTGGAGATGCAGATGATACGACCCACGTGGCCCATCCTCTCTCGCCCCGGCTGACGCCAGAGCCCCGCCCGCGGTTCGCGCGGACGTGCGCGCGAATCGGAGCCTGATCAGGCAGCTAGCACGGGGTTCGAGGATGGATCAATTTCCCATCCAAGGTGGGACTCAAGCCCTGCCCGTCCCCTCGCTCGGGGACCCGTGGGTGGCGGAATTTCGCGCGGATGAGGGGGGCTGCGCGTGCCTGCTCGGCTGCTTTCTGGCCGGCGATTCCGTGCGGGGCGGAAGGGTGTTGGGTTTTTCAGGGGGTCGCGCGCGGCGAGTTCGTGGTGGAGGCTTCGCGCGGTTCGCGGGTCCGGCGTTTCATGTGGAACGGGTTGGGCTTCGTGGGTCCGTGCGGCGCGGGGATTTCGCGCGGGCTGGTGCGGCGATGCTGTTCGCGCGTTGGGTTTGGGCGTCCGGTTCGAGCTCGCGTTCGGCGCGGGTGGGTGCGCGCCGGTTTGGGGACGAGGTGGCCGCGTGAGTCCGCGCACCGGTCCGGCGACTTCAAGTCGTGGGTTCCAGATTCGGGGCGGCGTGGACGCGTGAGCTTCTCAAGCTCGCCGCTGAACGAGGCGTTCCAGCCATCCGGGGCGATGCCCTCCACGTGAGCGCCACCTCCGCGGATCCCTGGAGCGCCGACCGGATGCGCGTCCGTGCCACGTTGAGGGATGGGACCGGGTGAACGCCGCACGGTTCGCGGTGCACGCCGGATGGCATCCGGGTCGGCGCCCAACCGGATGCGAAGTCCCGCCGAGCACCTCCGCTGAATCGAACCGCCGAGCGCGGCGCCACCGCCGCCACTTCACGTGGGCCGCGCCGGTGGTTTCACGTGGAACGCGTATCTGCGACAGCTGCTCCGCCATGTCGGCCTCGGGTCGTGAGTTGGCGGTTCGTGCGGCGCACCGCATGGGGTGAGCGAACCGCCGCGCGGCACGGCTTCCATCATCGGTTCCGGCACCCGCGGACCATGGATGGCGAGGCCTGGATTCGTGGCGTCGAACGGGCGATGCGGCCAACGGACTTCGACCGTGAACCGTCATCGCAGGGACCAGCCGCACGTCACCGCCTTCGGACCACGGAGCCGCGCTTGATGGGGAGCACGGCACGCGATGCGAACCCGCGCCTCATGACACGTGGCGAGTCACCGGGTTCCCGTTCACGCCCCCATCAGGTGGATGCGCTGGGCCCAGCCACGACCACCGGCGGTTCCACGTGGAACACGCGCCATGCCGCTGCGAGCACCACGCCGCGAAAGAACGCCCCTGTGCTTTTCGCGAACCACGCCAACCGAAGTCGCTCACGCCAGCCGTTTCCGTAGCTGCATCAGCAAACCCGAGCAGCGTGATGCGGCCGGGCGGTCTGGGCACTTCCCACGAACCCCGTCCAACGCAGGCGAGGGCATCGCAGGTGCGCCGTTCACATGAGCAACCGTCCACCGATGCGAGCACCGCCACATGGAAGCGCGGTCTGACTTTTCGGAACCGCGTCAGTTGAAGGCCGTCCATCAAGGCCGCCGGTCCACGTGGACCACGCATGAGGGCAAGCATCGCCATGCGGAGGAGCAGTCCGCCGCGTTTCGCGGACCACGCCAACGACAGGCAGGGCATCCATGCCGCGCGTTCCACGTGGAACACGCATGAGCGCACGGACCACGCCATGCGGAAGAACGGTCCGCGCGTTTCGCGGACCACGCCAACCCAAGGCCGCGCACACGTGCCAGCAGGTTCCACGTGGAACACGCTCACGCGGCGGCGAGCACACGATGCGAAGCGCGGCATTCAGGGCGGATCCCATCAGCCCAAGTCCGTGGTTCAGCGCCGCTGATTCACGCGAACCCCGCCACACCGTTTCGAACAGGCGGCGCGAAAGAAGGCCCAGCATCTTGCGCGGACAACGACGGTTCCGAGTCATGGCCCAACACAGGCCACGCTGTTCCACGTGGAACACGCGCATGCGGTCGCGAGCACCTGCGCGAAGGAAGGCCTGGCATCCATCGCGGACAACGGCACCCCATCAAGACGGCAGGCCCGCATGGCCCGTTCCACGTGGAACACGTTCACGCCATCTCGCGCGCATGCGGCGAGCACCAGTCCAGCATCTGCGTGGGCCCTTCTGTCCGCCCCGTTGGTTCTCACGTTGGACGTTCCACGTGGCACACGCTCACGCATCCGCGAACACGGTCAGGTGGAAGCACGGTCCGGAAGCCGTAGCGGTCTGACCATGCCCAGGCAGTGGATCCACCGGCACGTTCCACGTGGAACACGCTCAAGCCAACCCCACCACTGCGCTTCGACAGAGCCTTCAGCGTTTCATGCGGACCGTGGTCGCGGAAGGCACGGTCCACCACCATGAGGTTCCACGTGGAACACGCTCACGCATCCGCGAACTCACGCAGATGAAGACCCGTCCCGAACCGTTCCTGAACACGGCGCCGCAAGGCAGTGGATCCACCAGGACGTTCCACGTGGAACCCGCAGTCGTCTCCATCAGCTTCACCGGCCATGAACTCGCTGATGCCTGTTGAGCGCGTTGCTCACTTCAAGCGCCGCATCCATGCCGGGACGTTCCACGTGGAACACGTCACGGAGGCCGCGAAGTGGAAGTGCCTGAACCACTTCCAGCACGCGCGATTCGAACCGTGGTTGGGGAAGGAGCAACCAGCCTGGGGCTCTCTTTCATCCATCGCGCTTCGCATCCGCCACCCATGAACCGCCGCATGGATGCTTGTCCGGATCCGATACCCAAAGGCCTGCGAACCGCCGTGCCGCGAGCCTGATGTGGAGCCGGTCACCGCGGTCTCTTCTTCATCCCCCAACAGCACATCCCATGCGCTGCCCCTCACGCTGACGACCGCTGTCCGAGCAACCAGGGGAGCCCCTTCTTGGAGCGTGTTCCACGTGGAACATGCGAAGCCGCCTGAGCGCCAGCTCCCCTCCCCTTCGCACCATCAAGCGCTCCAGGTCAGCCACGGTTCAACGCCACGGCGAACAACCGCGTGTTGCTTCAACGCTTGTTCGCCAGCGCCTCCACACGCGGACCGGAGGTCGGCCGTGTTCCACGTGGAACACCGGTCGGCCACTCAGCCCGTGCCTCCATCGCTTCGTTCCTTTCAGCGATGCCCATCGCGCACCGGATCCGATGGTGGGCGGAACTCATGACTGCGAGGTCCTGTGCATGCGCATGCCTGGGTGCGAAGCAGCCGCGTGATGCGGGTCCACCTGCATGCCCATGCGCGAACAACGACGTGAGTCTGCTCCTTCGCGAACAGGCTTCCACGCGGCCCCTCGTGGTCCTCGGACAGGACTCAACCGCATCAACCTTCGGGTCCATCCGCGGGACTTCAGTCAGCGCGTGTTCCACGTGGAACATGGGCATCACGTGCGTCCGCGTTCCGCTTCGCGCCTCTCGCCGTGAACGTGTTCCACGTGGAACGCGGAGCCACATGAGCAACGAACGCATCCACGCGACTCCGCTTCAGACGTTCCACGTGGAACAGGAAGCCACCCAACGCTGGAGCAGGGAGTCCGGCCCGCATGTGCTTTCGCGCCGAGCCCTCGGACATGCGCTCCATCCGCATGGAGGTCCGGGGACTCACGTCGATGCCGCGATTCACGGCGACGGTCCCGAACTTCGCTTCATCACGCGGCTGAACTCGATGACGTGTTCCACGTGGAACGCGGAGCCTCGGGACCCGCGAACGCATCCGGGCGACTCGGCCACAGACGTTCCACGTGGAACACGCGCCGCCGCGCTTCACTGTTCAGCGTGACCAGGCGGCTTGCTGAAGCACGACGCGATAGCCGTCCGGATCCTCGAAGGTCCTTCCGTTCGCATCCCAGTACGGATTGCGCGACCGCACCGGCGCGAAGCCCGCGGCCTCCATGCATCGGACCCGCTCCGCCCACGCCTCCGGGTCCGGCACGTAGAAAACCAGGAGGTGGTCTTCGGACGGAGCTCGCGGTGCTTCGTGTCCGTGCTCCACCGTGAACTCCAGGTGATACGGCGCACCCGCATCCCCGAGCATCACGCCGTCGAACCCCGCGTGGTCCTCGAACCCTCCGAGCACCTCGAAGCCCAACCCGTCCCGGTAGAAGCGCACCACCGCGTCCAGGTCCCGTGTCGGCCTCGCGACCCGCAACTTCACCGCGTCCATGTGCCGCCCTCCCCTTCCCGGATCCGCATCCGGGTGGTGCCAGACATAGGATGAATTGACGCTCTTTTCGCGCGGACCGCGGGTCGGCACCTTGTGCCCATGACCACGAAACAGCAGCCCCTGAACTCCGGCTTCGGCGCGACCACCACCGCACGCGAGGCGCTCGGCAACACCCGGCTGGATGGCACCGTCGCCATCGTGACCGGCGGCTACGCGGGCATCGGACTGGAGACCACCCGCACGCTCCACGCCGCGGGTGCCACCGTCATCGTCCCCGCGCGGACTCCCAACAAGGCGCGCGCCGCGCTCGCTGGATTGGAGCGCGTGGAGCTGGAGCCCATGGACCTCTTCGACCCGGCGTCCATCGATGCGTTCGCTTCGCGCTTCATCGCGTCCGGCCGGCCGCTGCACCTGCTCATCAACAACGCGGGCATCATGGCCTCACCGCTCACCCGCGACGCGCGCGGCTTCGAATCCCAATTCGCCACCAACCACCTGGGCCACTTCCAGCTCACCGCCCGGCTCTGGCCCGCGCTGAAGCAGGCGAACGGCGCGCGCGTGGTGTGCCTGTCATCGCGCGGCCACTTCTTCGCCGGCGTCGACTTCGAGGACCCCTTCTTCCAGCAGCGCCCCTACGACAAGTGGGTCGCCTACGGGCAGTCGAAGACCGCGAACATCCTCTTCGCCGTCGGACTGGATGCGCGCGGCGAGGCCCACGGAGTGCGCGCGTTCGCCGTCCACCCCGGCGGCATCCTCACGGACCTGGCCCGGCACATGTCCGAGGAGGAGGTCCGCGCCTCCGTCGAGAACTCCAACAAGATCGAACCGCTGAAGACAGTGGAACAGGGCGCCGCGACCACGGTCTGGTGCGCGACCAGCCCCCAGCTCGCGGGCAAGGGCGGCGTCTACTGCGAGAACGTCGACATCGCCGTGATGGCGCCCGCGGACGCCACCATCCGGCGCGGCGTGAAGGACTGGGCCGTGGATCCGAAGCGGGCCGACCAGCTGTGGTCCGCGAGCGAGGCGTGGACCGGCGTCCACTTCAAGCCGTGACGCACGGCCTTCGGATCCGCGGGTGCTACGTCCGGTCCGGACCGGGCGGCGACGACGGTTGGAACAACTTCCGCGTGCGCTCCAGGTTGGGACCGGGACGCGGCGAGTAGAAAGACACGCGCAGCTCCCGGCCGTCGGGTTCCGAGTACGTGAGCGTGACGTTCTCGAACGCGATGGGCCCCCACTTCGGAAGGAGGAACACCTTCACCATGGAGGCGGTCTCCACCACGTCGTGCTCGCTCCAGAGGCGCGCGAACTCCGGGCTCGCGGACTGGAGCTTCTCCGCCAGCGCGTCGAACTCCGACCGGTCCGCGGCCCTCGCGGCGTCCATCCGGAACCCCGCCACGGCGCGGCGCACCGCCTCATCCCACGAAGGCATGCGCGCGCGCCGCTCTGGATTCATGAACAGCGCCCACAAGCCGTTGCGCTCCTCTAATGAAGAGGCCGGAAGTTCCAGGTCCGCGTAGAGGACCGTCGCCGCCGCGTTCCACGCGACGATGTCCCACCGTCGAGTGGAGACGAGCGCCGGAAAAGGATGCGCATCGAGCAGTCGTTGAAGCGCGTCGCTGACCGACTCCGGTGAGCGCACGGGCATGGGCGCGGGCCGGCCGTGCGCCAACGCGAAGAGGTGCAGACGCTCCGTCGGCGTGAGACGGAGCGCGACCACCAGGCGCTCCAGCAGCGGTTCGGAGACGTGGATGTCCCTCCCCTGCTCAAGCCACGTGTACCAACTGACGCCCACGTCGGCGAGCCGCGCCAGTTCCTCGCGGCGAAGGCCCGGCGTGCGTCGCCGCGAACCGGAAGGAAGTCCCACGTCCTCCGGACGCAAACGCTCACGGCGGCTGCGAAGGAAGTGCGCGAGCTCGACGCGCCCGGAGCTGCGGGAGATGTCCGTCACGCGGCGGAACGTTAGGCGAACCGTCCGCGTGAGGCATCGACACCGTGTGTTCCACGCATCCCACGCGGACGCTCGTGAGGTGCCCTCCCCTCTCAAGCGGCCGTGGATCCACTCACGTCGTGACGAGGATCCGGCGCGCCCACCCCCCGGCGGTCCCTTTGGGTTGCATAGGAGCCCATCTCAATTTACATAGCAAGCTATGCACATGACCAAGACAGTGGGAATCATCGGGGGTGGTCCGGGTGGGCTGACGTTGGCGCGGATCCTGGCGACACGGGGCATCGCGGCCACGGTGTTCGAGCTGGATGAGCACCCGCTCGCCCGTCCCCAGGGAGGTTCGCTGGACCTGCACGCCGACTCCGGGCTGCGCGCGCTTCGCGAGGCCGGATTGGAGGCGGAGTTCAAGGCCGTCGCCCGGTACGACGACCAGGGTGACGCCATCTACGACGCGCAGGGGACGCTCCACTTCCAGCACAACGAGGCGAGCGCCGGCGACCGGCCGGAAATCGACCGCACGCAACTGCGCTCCCTGCTGCTGGAAAGCCTGTCCGCGGAACGGATCCGCTGGGGAAGCAAGGTGTCCGCCGTGGAGCCGCTCCCCGACGGGCGCTACCGCGTCGTGGGGCCGGAGGGTTCGCTCGGTGAGTTCGACCTGGTGGTGGGCGCGGATGGCGCGTGGTCGAAGGTCCGCCCGCTCGTGTCCTCCGCGACGCCGGCCTTCACGGGCGTGCTCTTCATCGAGCTGCAAATCGACGACGTGGACACGCGGCATCCGGAGGTCGCGAAGCTGCTCCCTCGCGGGAAGATCTCCGTGGTCGGGGGCAACCAGGGCCTCATCGCTCAGCGCAGCAGCCACGGCCACGTGCGCGCCTACTTCATGTTCCGGGTGTCCGAGGCACAGCTCCAGCAGGGGCTCGTGGATACGTCCTCCCCTGCCCGGGCCCGCGAACAACTCAAGGCGCTGCTCCCGGGGTGGGCGCCGTCCCTGCTCGCGTTCATCGACGCGTGCAATGACAGCATCGCCGCGCGCCCCATCGTCGCGCTGCCGGTGGGCCACCGCTGGACACACCGGCCGGGAGTGACGCTGCTCGGGGACGCGGCCCACGTGATGCCGCCCTTCGGCGGTGAGGGCGTGAACATGGCGATGCTCGACGGACTGGAGCTGGGGCTCGCGCTCGCGGCGGACTCCGACTGGAGCCAGGCCGTGAAGGGCTACGAGGCTGCCATGTTCGAGCGCGCCGCTATCGCGGCCGAGGGCTCCATGCAGGGCATGGATTTCCTCTCCGAGCACGCGCTCGAGCACGTGCTGGAGCACTTCCGTGGGGTCCAGCAGGAGTTGGCGGCCCTGGGCTCGCACTGAAGCCGAGCCCGAGCGCCCTCCCCTCCCCTACTGCTTCGCGAACACCGCGACCTGACGCTCGGCGCCGGAGAACGGGAGCCGGTACGCCCGAGCAGACACCACGCGCAGGTTGCGCTCGGCCGCGCGCGCCTGGAGCTCCGCGTCCGTCTGCTGCTTGCCCAGCATCGCCACCACGCGTCCGCCCTCCTCCAAGTACGCGGGCGCCAGGTTCAGCCAGTCCGGCAGGTCCATGAACGCGCGAGCGATGAGCACCTGCGCGCGCGGAATCCCTTCCGTCTCCGGCTTCCCTTCCGCTCGAGCGTGCAGTCCGCGCACGCCGACGAGGCCCAGGCTGGCGGCGGCGGCCTTGATGAACGCGATCTTCTTGCCCACCGTGTCCACCAGCGTCACGCCCATCTCCGGCAGCTCCAGCTTGAGCGGCAGCCCGGGGAAGCCCGCGCCCGCACCCAGGTCCAGCAGCGACGTCGCGCCCTTCACCTCCGGCAGCACCGCCAGCGAGTCCAGGAAGTGCTTCTCCAGCACCTCCTCCGGCGCGGTGATGGCCGTGAGGTTCACCTTCGCATTCCACTTCAGGAGCTCCGCCATCAGCCGCTGGAGCTTCGGGCCCACGTCCGGTCCCACGGTGATGCCCAACGCACTGCATCCGGATGCCAGCTGATCTGAGAACCGCGCGTTATCCACAACACCTCCACCCCGAAGGGCCCTTCAAGTCCTTGGAATCACTCAGGAGAAATCAATCCCCAGAAATGTCCACACGTTATCCACAGCCCTGTTCCTGATCACTTGACGGCCCCTGTCCCCGCTTGAGAGCGACCAGGAGCAGGGACACCGCGGCGGGCGTCAGGCCCGGAATCCGCCGAGCCTGCCCCACCGTCCCGGGCCGGTGCGCGGACAACTTCTCCACCGCCTCCGTACCCAGACCGCGCACGTCCGTGAAGCGGAACGTGTCCGGAATGCGCCAACGGTCGGACGCCTCCGCCTCGCGCGCCGCGGCCCGGGCGGCCTGGGCGATGTAGCCCTCGTACTTCACCTCCACCTCCACCTCCTCCGCGACCTCGGGGGCGAGCACCGGGAAGTCCTCGCGCTCTTGCGCCAGCTGCGCGTACGTCACCTCCGGGCGCTTGAGGCGCAGGGCCAGACCGGTGCGCTTGAGCCGCGCGACCTCCGCCGTCACCGCGTGGGCCCGAGCCTCCGCGCGCTCCAGGGCCTCCTTCGGCAACAGCCCCACGCGATGTCCGTGACGCGCGAGCCGCAGGTCCGCGTTGCCCTCGCGCAGCTTGAGCCGATGTTCGGAGCGGCTGGTGAACATGCGGAACGGTTCATCCACGCCCTTGGTGACCAGGTCATCCACGAGCACCGCGCCGTGCGCCTCATCGCGGCCCACGACGAGCGCCGGTTCGCCCTTCACCTGGAGCGCCGCCTGGATGCCGGCCCACAGGCCCTGGAAGGCGGCCTCCTCGTAGCCGGAGGTGCCGTTGAGCTGGCCCGCGAAGAACAGGCCCGCGACGGCCTTCGTCTCCAGCGTGGGGTGCAGCTGCGTGGGCGGAGCGAAGTCGTACTCCACCGCGTAGCCGTAGCGGACCACCTCCACGCGGGACAGGCCCGGGATGGTGCGAAGGAACTCCAGCTGCACGTCCGCGGGCATGCTGGTGGACAGGCCCGCCGGGTACACGAGCGGCGACGTGGGCCCTTCCGGTTCGAGGAACACCTGATGCCGTTCGCGAGCGGCGAAGCGCACCACCTTGTCCTCCAGCGACGGGCAGTACCGGGGCCCTCGACCCACGATGTCCCCCTGGAACAGCGGCGAGCGGTGCAGGTTGTCCCGCAGCAGCTGGTGCGTCGCCTCCGTCGTCGCGGTGAGGCCGCACATCACCGAGGGCCGACGCGGGAACGGCAGGCCCTGCTCCAGCTGAGTGCGCCAGGAGAACGGCCGCACGCCCACGTCTCCCGACTGCGGAGTGACGGCGTCCCAGTCGATGCTGTCGCGGGACAGTCGCGCGGGAGTGCCCGTCTTGAAGCGGCCCAGCGTGAAGCCGAGCGCGTGCAGTGACTCCGACAGGCCGCGCGCGGCTTCGTCTCCCAGCCGGCCGCCGACCTCCTTCTGCTCGCCCACGTGCATGAGCGCGCGGAGGAAGGTGCCGGTGGTGAGGAGCACCGCGCGGGCCAGTACGTGCGTGCCGTCCCCCAGCACCACGCCCTTCACCCTCCCCTCTTCCGCGACGACGGCCGCGACTTCTCCCTCGTGCACGGTGAGGTTCGGCTGGGTGAAGAGCACGGCCTGCATGCCGGCGGCGTAGGCGTCGCGGTCGCAGAGGACGCGAGTGGCCTGCACGGCGGGGCCCTTGGAGGGATTGAGGACCTTGACGTGAGTGCCCGCGAGGTCCGCCGCGCGGCCCATCTGTCCACCGAGCGCATCCAGCTCGCGCACCAGGTGCCCCTTGGCGGTGCCACCCACGGCGGGGTTGCAGCTCATCACGGCGGCGCGCTCGCGCTTGAGCGTCACGCCCAGGGTGGACAGGCCCATGCGAGCACACGCGAGCGCCGCCTCGCAGCCCGCGTGGCCCAGCCCCACCACGACGATGTCGTATCGGAGTTCCATCGCGTCCCGGGGGTATCACGCCCCGGCGCGTCCGTGGCAAGCCGGGCATGGGGACACCGTCCACCCGGCTGGTTCCTCACCCGCCTGGACTGCCGAGGGTGCGAGGTATTGCACGGCACTCCCGGGTCACCCGTACCTGTCACGGTGTCTGTCTGACCCAACTATGCGGCCCATGCCGGCTCGGCACACATTCGCGCGCTTTTTTGACGGGGTGCCGGGCACCTGAGGCTTCATGAAAAGACAGGCGGGCAGGAAGTGTGTCGTGGGCGTGGTGTTGAGCAGTCTGGTCCTCACTCCACTGGGGGCGACTGCTCAAGAGAATGATCAGGGAAAGGCCTGCTTCCTGGCCGCAGGGCGTTTCTACGACGACCTCGAATACGAGCATGCGTTGGAGGAGCTCGGCTGCGCCCGCCGGTTATCGAAACGTGCGGAGGACACCGTGAGCATCTCGCTCCTGGAAGGCATCATCCTCGCGGACCTGGGGCGGACCGAAGACAGCGATGCCGCGTTCAAGGCGGCCCTGTCACTGCAACCAGATGAGCAGCTTCCCCTGGCTGTGTCTCCCAAGGTGGAGCAGCGGTTCGAGGAATTGCGACAGCAGGTGAAGGGGGAGTTGGAAGCGCAGCGGCAGCTTGCCGCGAAGCCGGTAGAGCCTCCGCCGCCTGCACCTGTCGTGGAGGTTCAACCTCCGCCCGCGCCACCGGAACCGGCCACGGTCGTGCCCCAGGCAATGCCTGTCATGCCCACGCCCCAGGTGGCCGCGAGCCGTCCGGGTTCAAGCGACGTCGCCTGGATCTCCGCGATAGCGGGAGGTGCACTGCTGGCAGGAGGCGGGCTGTCCTATGCGCTGTCCCGGCTGGAGCGCACCGCGCTCCGGAGCGATGTCGCGAACCTCGCCACGTTGGAGGACGCGAAGAACAGCGCCTCGCGGGGACGGACCTATCAAGCCGTGGGACTGGGCCTCGCGGGAGCAGGCGTGGTGGGGCTGGGCGTGTCCCTGGGCCTGTATCTGACAGCGAAGCCTTCCGGGGCAGGGGAGGGGAGTCTGGCGTTGGGCACGGATGGGACTTCGGCGTTCGTCGCGGGGAGGTGGCCGTGAACAGGACGTGGATGTGTTTCATGGGCGTCCTGCTGATGGCTCTGGCCGCGTGTACGAACTTCGACCAGGAGTTGGACGACTTCTGTCAGCGGAACCCCGGACGCTGCGGCATCCGGGATGCGGAAGGTCCCGTCACCTTCCAGTTCATCCAGGCGCCCCCGCCCACTTCATACGTTGAAGGCGGGAAGCAATTGACGTTCATCGTCCAGACCCAAGCCCCGAACCGAGCAGCCGCCCAGTTCGCATGGACTGCCTCCACGGGAACCCTCGGTTCCCCAGAGAACGCTTTCGACTCCAGCCGGATTCAATGGATGGCGCCAGAATGTCTCCCCTCCGGAACCCTGAGTTCGTTCATGGTCACGGCCACGGATCCACAGGGCACAACGCTCACCGCACGTTTCAACGCCGTGGGCATTCCAGACTGCCCGACGTGGTCTTCAACGGGCCCCATGACCACGGGCCGGCGGAATCACACGGCCACGCTGCTGTCCTCGGGAGAAGTGCTGGTAATGGGAGCCTACGCCGGGCAAGGCACCGGAGGGCAGGCTGCGACCACCGAAGTGTACGACCCGAGGACGGGGACCTGGAATCGCACCGAAGACATGGCCATGGCCCGTGAACAACACACGGCCACACTGCTGCCTTCTGGCCAGGTCCTGGTGACTGGAGGCATCTCCGAAAACGATCAGGTCCTCACTTCCGCAGAGCTCCACGAATGGGACCCCTTTTGGGGCCACTCTCGGACGAACACGGGAAGCATGCCCGTGGCTCGCCATGGACATCGCGCCACTCTGCTGCGTTCGGGCCAGGTTCTCGTCACGGGTGGTTCCGCCAGCAGTGGCAACCCCGCGGCGACGGTGTTGTATGCCCCTGAGACAGGAACCTGGACTTCCACCGGGAGCATGTCCTCGTCTCGCCGAGGCCACACGGCCACCCTCCTGCTCTCGGAAAAGGTGCTGGTGACGGGTGGCGAGGGGCCCGACGGAACCGTACTCGCCAGTGCCGAACTCTATGACCCGGCGACAGGGTCGTGGACACCCACGGGACTCATGGCCGGGAAACGCCAGAACCACACGGCCACACTGCTTCCCTCAGGCCTCGTCCTGATCACCGGAGGTGCCGTTTCGAATGGAGATCCGGCTCTTGCTTCCGCGGAGTTGTATGACCCCTCCACCGGCACATGGACCTCTGTCGGAAGCATGCTCACGGGTCGCTATACCCATACAGCCTCGCTGCTGCCCTCAGGCAAGGTCCTGGTTGTGGGTGGCTTTGACACGTGGCGCGGCCTTCTCTCCAGCGCCGAGCTGTATGACCCGGCATCCAAGACCTGGACTCCCCACGGAAACCTCGCCAGTGCGCGCAGTGGACATACGGCCACGCTGTTGGGCAGTGGAACGATGTTGATCACCGGGGGAATGGGCGACTCCAGTCCGCCTGAACTCGCCACCTCGGAGATATACAACCCAGGCGCGGAAACATGGGTTGACACCCGGCTCACGACTTCACCCCGAAGCGAAGGAACGCTGACATTGCTTTCCTCGGGGAATGTGCTTCTGGCGGGAGGGATCCATGGTAGCGCGGTGGATGTCTCGGGCCTCTACGACCCGGCCACGAATGCCTGGACCTATACCGAAGGCATGCGCACGAAGCGCCATGGGCACACCGCGACGCTTCTTGCTTCAGGCCAGGTGCTGGCCACCGGAGGCGCGGATGAGCAGGGGACGTACGTCGCCGCTTCGGAGCTGTATGAGCCTTTGACGGGAACGTGGATCTCCACGGCAAGCATGGGCTCGCGCCGCATCGGGCATACCGCGACGCGCCTGCCGTCAGGCAGGGTGCTGGTGACAGGCGGATGGGAAGGCAGCAGGTACCACGCCACTGCGGAGCTCTATGACCCGGTGACAGGCACCTGGCTTCCAACGGGAAGTATGAGAGAGGCGCGCGGCAGCCATACCGCCACCTTGCTTCCTTCCGGAAAAGTGCTGGTGACAGGAGGCGGTGGAGACACCTTCTTCGGGACGCTGGCCTCTGCGGAGGTTTATGACCCAGAAACCGGTTCGTGGAAGACGTTGGCCCCAATGCCTGAAAGTCGTCGTCTCCACACAGCGACACTGCTGACTTCGGGACGCGTGCTCCTGGCAGGTGGGGCTTCTGGAGGTGGGCAGGTCATCTCCACCGCCGTCTTCTATGATTCAACGCGTAACCAATGGGTCACGACCGGCGGCATGGGAAGCGTGCGCGCATCGCACACCGCCACGCTCCTGTACTCCGGCAAGGTATTGATTGTCGGAGGATTCGGGTCGGAGAGAGACGCGGAACTCTACGACCCCGAGCTTGGAACCTGGACCCTGGCGGGCCTGCCGCTGAGCGGTCGACGCGACCATGCGGCGGCGCTGCTCCCTTCCGGCAAGGTGCTCGTGGCGGGCGGGTATGAATCTGGCTCCGACTTCGCCAGCGCGGAGCTCTACACCCCCTGACCCACAAGTTTGGGAGCACGCGAGGCGGGCAGTGGGAGGGGTAACAACGCCGCCCGCCTCGCGCGCACCAGTCATCGTGGATCCGTCAAGGACGCGCCTGACACACCGGTGGCGTCTCTGGCCCTTCGACGGCGATGGCATCCATGGGACCTTTCCCGCACGAGTCCCCCGGACCTCGTGCCTTCACATGGCGTCGCACACACGGGAGCCAGACCTACCCGTGCGGTGAGGGCGCATTGGGCTTTCGGACTCGAACCAGCGAGGCCGGCGGACCTCCCGTGTGCGCGACGGGGAAGGGTATAGCGGGGGGGTCTGACATTGCCGGTTCCAGGCCCTTCACCAGGGCCCGGAACCGCTCGGCGTCAGCGGGTGGCCGGGGGGTTCGACCGGCTGGGGCAGTGCACGTTCTCCGGGCAGCGCCCGTCCGACTTGGGGATGCACGCGCCGCAGCACTCCATCTCGTCCGGCCGGCACGCCGGCACGCACGCGCCGCACTGCAACATGCCGCCGCAGCCGTCATCCGCGGTGCCGCACTTCAGTCCCAGCGTGGCGCACGTCGCGCGCTGGCAGACGCAGCGGTCGTCCACGCAGGACTCGTTGGGTTTGCACCCGGGGGTGCAGGTGCTGATGGGGCCCGTAGGGTCCTTCTTCGGCTCGGCGGGCACGGGCGGGGCCACGCAGCGGCCGTGGGTGCACGTGCCGGCCTGACAGTCGCCGCAGTCGATGAACCCGCCGCACCCATCCGGCGTCCGGCCACAGGCCACCATCGCCTGCGAGCACGTGGCCGGCGCGCAGCCATCCGGCGCCACGTTGTCCCGCGACGCGCGCACGGTGCCACCGCTCGGCGTGCACGCGCCCCACAGTCCCAATGCCAGACACAGTCCGGCCCACCGCCCCAGGCTCCGCACCACTCCCATGTCATCCGCTCCCTGGGCTCCCGACTCGGGAGCCATGAACGGCCCCATCATGCGCACGCCGGGCTCGGATGTCCGGATGTTCGGAGCCATGCGACAGGGCAGGGGAGGGGAGGGCGCCTCAGCGCTGGATGAGCCCGCGAGCACCCTCGATGCGCTGCGCGGCGGTCCGAGCGTCCTCCTGCTTGCGAGGCGTGGGCACGTCCAGTCCACGCTGCGACGCGGGCCGGTTCTCGATGGCGGCCAGCCACCGCTGCACGCCCGGCAGCCCGTCCAGGGACACGCCCGCCCACTCGTGCGAGCGCACCCACGCCCAGTTCGCGATGTCCGCGATGCTGTAGTCGCCAGCCAGGTACTCGTGGTCCTTCAGCCGGCTCTCCAGCACCGTGTACAAGCGGCGCGTCTCGTTCTGGTACCGGTCGATGGCGGGCTGAATCTTCTCCGGGAAGTAGCGGAAGAAGACGTTGGCCTGCCCCTGCATGGGGCCCACGCCGCCCATCTGGAACATCAGCCACTGGATGACTCGCGAGCGGCCCTTCGCATCCGTGGGCATCAGCCGGCCCGTCTTCTCCGCCAGGTAGATGAGGATGGCGCCGGACTCGAAGACGGCGAAGTCGCCCTCCGCGCGGTCCACGATGGCAGGGATGCGGCCATTGGGGTTGATGGCCAGGAACGCGGGCTGCTTCTGCACCCCGGTGGAGATGTCCAGCGCATGCACGGTGTACGGCAGCGCCAGTTCCTCCAGCGCCACGGAGACCTTGAAACCGTTCGGCGTGCCCCACGTGTACAGGTCGATCATGTCACCCTCGCTTCGCGTGTGAAGAGGTGCGCTCCGTCTAACGGCGGAAGCGCACCACGCGCACGTCGAAAGAGGGGGCATCCCCCAACGCCTCGCGCATCAGCTCCAGCGCGCGGTCCTCGTTGAAGCTCCCGGAGCCCGCGCCGATGATGGGGAACGCCACGGAGCGGAAGCCGTGCTCCCCGGCCCGCTCCAGCGCGTTTCGCACCGAGTCCTGGATGGACCGCGCGGACGCACGCCAGAGCATGTTGATGCCCGCGACGTGGATGATGCCCTTGAAGGGCAGGCGCCCCGGCCCGGTCACCACCGCCGAGCCCAACGGCATGGGCCCCACGCGCGCGACCTCGCGGAACGGCGCCGTGCCACCCCGGCGCTTGATGGCCCCGGACACCCCCTGGGGCAGGAGCAGCCACCAGGGGATGATGTTCCGGTTCCACGCGTTGACGATGGCGTCCACCGGCTGGTCCAGCAGGTCGCCTTCCACCAGTTGCACGGGCATGGACGCGGACTTTAGTTGGCCGGCGCCGGAGCCTGCGGAGCCTGCTGCTTGGAGACGTTCGCGAAGTCACCCGCACGCACGAGGGTGGCCTTGCTGAAGTCCAGGTGGTTGGACAGGGCCTTGCGCACGTCCTCGGCGGTCAGCTTCTGGAGCTTCGCCTCCAGCTCCGCGTCGAACTTCAGCGTGCGCCCCAGGTACAGGCCTTCGGCCAGCTGCTGCGCCAGGTTCCCATCCTGCGCCCGAGCGGACTGCCGGTACTCCAGGAGGCCCGCGCGCGCCTTGTCCAGCTCCTGCTGCGTGAAGCCCTTCTGCACGGCGCGGGTGACCTCCTCGCGCATGGCGGCCTCCAGCTTCTGGGCGTTCTGCGGCGCGTAGATGGCGTAGGTGAGGAACCAGCCCACGGTGTCCAGCTCCTGGGCGGACAGGCTGCTGCCCACGCCATAGGACAGGCCGTCCTGCTGACGCACGCGCGTGGCCAGCCGCGAGTTGAGGAAGCCACCGCCCAGCATGAAGTTGCCCATCATCATGCCGGGCCAGTCCGCGTGGTCGTCGCGAATCTGGAGCAGCTGTCCCGCGAGGAAGTACGCGTTGGCCTTGTCCGGCGTCTCCAGCACGACGGACTTCGGAGCCACGTCCTGGAACGTGCGGGGCACGCGCGCGTAGGGCGCCGGGCTCTTCCAGCCGTCGAGCAGGGGGCCCACGAGCGAGGTGAGCTCCTTCGCGTCGAAGTCCCCCACCACCGCGAGCTCCCCGCGCGAGGCGCCGTAGAACTTGCGATGGAAGTCGCGCGCCTGCTCCAGCGTGACGGCCTTCGCGTCGGCCAGGCGTTCGTCCAGGGTGGGCACGTAGTACGGGTGGCCCTTGGGGTACTGGGAGCTGAGCAGGCGCCAGAACGCGATGCTGGCCTGGGGCTGCGGCTCGCTGCGCTGCGACTCCAGCGAGGCCAGCCGCTCCTGCTTGAGGAGCGCGAACTCCTTCGCGTCGAACGCGGGCTCGCGCAGCACCTCGGCCACCAGCTTGAGGACCTCCGGGAGGCTCGCGCGAGGGCACTCGATGGAGACGCTGGCGCCCATCGCGCCGCCGTCCACGCCCACGCGGGCCTTGAGCTTGTCGAGCGCGTCGTAGAGCTGCTGGCGGGTGTGCTTCGTGGTGCCGCGCATCAACATGCCGCCCGCGTAGGTGGCGGCGGGCAGCTTGCCGTTCAAGGTCTCCGCGGTGCCCCAGCGCAGGTCCAGCGCCAGGTTGACCATCTCGCCGCGCGTCTTCTTGGGCAGCAGCGCGTACTTCACGCCGTTGGCCAGCTCGCCGCGCTGCACGCGAGACTCGATGTTGGCGGGGGAGGGGTCGAAGGCCTCGCCCTGGGCGACAGCGGCCTTGCCCTGGTAGCCGTCCACCATCTTCGCCACGTCCACCGCGGGCGGCAGCTCCGAGCGGTCCGGCTTCGGCGTGGGCACGAAGGTGCCCATCGTGCGGTTGGAGCTCTTGAGGTACGCGGCGGCCACGCGGGTGACATCCGCGGGAGTGACGGCCTCGATGCGGTCGCGGTGCAGGAAGAGCAGGCGCCAGTCGCCCACTGCGGCCCACTCGGACAGGAGGATGGCGGCGCGCTCGGAGTTGTTGAGGAGCAGCTCCGTCTGCTTCGCGAGGGCCGTCTTCGCGCGGTTCACCTCTTCGTCGGTGAAGGGCGTGCGGGAGGCCTCCTCCACGGTCTTGATCAGCGCTTCACGCACGGGGGGCAGGGGCTGATCCTGGCGGGCCTCGGCGCGGAAGCCGATGACGCCCGGGTCGCGCAGCTGGAAGTTGAACGCACCCGCGCGAGAGGCCTTCTTCGTCTCCACGAGCGCCTTGTAGAGGCGGCCGGACGGCACGTCGCCCAGCACCTGGGTGAGCACGTCGATGGCGGCGAAGTCGGGGTGGGCGCCCTCGGGCACGTGGTAGACGCTGGAGATGAGCTGGTTGTCGCCCACGCGGCGCAGCGTCACTTCGCGCTCACCGTCCTGGGTGGGCTCCTCGGTGTACGTGACGGGCACGGGCTCCGCGGGCTTCTGCAGCTTGCCGAAGGTGGACTGCACGAGCGCCAGGGCCTTCTCCGGCTGGAAGAGTCCGGCGATGACGAGCGTCGCGTTGTCGGGGCGGTAGTAGCGCCGGTAGAAGGCCTGGAGCCGGTCGATGGGCACGTGCTCCAGGTCCGCCTTCGCGCCGATGGTGGCCTTGCCGTAGTTGTGCCAGCGGTACGCGGCGCTCATGGTGCGCTTGAAGAGGATGCCGCGCGGGTCGTTCTCGCCGGACTCGAACTCGTTGCGGACCACGGTCATCTCGCTGTCCAGGTCCTTTCGCGCGATGAAGCTGTGGACCATGCGGTCCGCTTCGAAGGCGAGCGCCCAGGACAGGTTGTCGTCCGACGCGGGCAGGGTCTCGTAGTAGTTGGTGCGATCCAACCAGGTGGTGCCGTTGGGGCGCGCGCCGCGTTCGGTGAGGGCCTGGGGCACGTTGGGGGTGGTGGGCGTGCCCTTGAACATCAGGTGTTCGAGCAGGTGCGCCATGCCCGTCTCGCCGTAGCCCTTGCCTGGACGTTGCGGGATCCGGCCGTCACCGCCGCCATCGTGGGGGCGCGCAGCGCGAAGCAGGTGGAGGGTTTCATCCACGCGGGGGACTTCCGGCTGACGTCCGAGGAGGTCCGCGAGG
>NZ_RAWF01000188.1:0-19569 GCF_003612075.1 Corallococcus sp. CA041A | reverse complement strand
GCCCCGGCCGCTCCCCTGCCCTCCTGTCGTCAGCCCTGCCTACATGGCCCGTCCCAGGGGGGATGACCCGTCCAGGAACTGCTGCGCCCGGCCCTCTTGTGGCATATACCCACACCATGCCTTCCGCCCTCACCGCCTCCCAGATCCGCGAGGCGTTCCTCCAGTTCTTCGAGGAGCGCGCCCACCGCCGTGTGGCCTCCTCCTCGCTGGTGCCCGTTGGCGACCAGACCCTGCTGTTCACCAACGCCGGCATGGTCCAGTTCAAGGACGTCTTCACCGGCCGTGAGCAGCGCGACTACCGCCGCGCCACCTCGTCCCAGAAGTGCGTGCGCGCTGGCGGCAAGCACAACGACCTCGACAACGTGGGCTACACCGCGCGCCACCACACGTTCTTCGAGATGCTCGGCAACTTCTCCTTCGGCGACTACTTCAAGGCCGACGCCATCTCGTTCGCCTGGGAGTTCGTGACGAAGCGGCTCGGCCTGGCCATCGACCGGCTCGCCGTCACCGTGTTCAACGGCGAGAACAACATCCCCTGGGATGAAGAGGCCTTCGACCTGTGGGCGAAGGAGGGCGTGTCTCGCGACCGCATCCTGAAGCTCGGCTACAAGGACAACTTCTGGGCCATGGGCGACACCGGCCCGTGCGGCCCCTGCTCCGAAATCCACTACCACCAGGGCGACGACATCCCCTGTGTCGAAGAGGCCGCGGGCAGGAAGTGCCAGGGCGTCGCGTGTGATTGCGACCGGTGGCTCGAAATCTGGAACCTCGTGTTCATGCAGTTCGAACGCAAGGAGAAGGACGCGCCCCTCATCCCACTACCCAAGCCGTCCATCGACACCGGCGCCGGCCTGGAGCGCATCGCGTCCGTCGTCCAGGGCAAGCGCTCCAACTACGACACCGACCTCTTCCAGGGCATCCTCGCCACCGTCAGCGAGCTGTGCGGCAAGCCCTACACCCAGGAGACCGGCGCCTCGCAGCGCGTGGTCGCCGACCACGCCCGCGCCACCGCGTTCCTCGTGGCCGACGGCGTCCAGCCCTCCAACGTGGCGCGCGGCTACGTCCTGCGCCGCATCATGCGCCGGGCCATCCGCCACGGTGACACGCAGCTGGGCATCAAGGAGCCCTTCTTCTTCAAGGTCGTGGACCGCGTCATCGAGCTCATGGGCGACGCGTTCCCCGAGCTGCGCGACGGCCGCACCTTCATCCTCGAAGTCGCCAAGCACGAGGAAGAGGGCTTCCGCCGCACGCTCGACCGTGGCCTCAAGCTGATGGACGAGGAGCTGTCCAAGCTCCAGGTTTCCGGCGGCAAGATCCTCGCTGGCGACGTCGTCTTCCTGCTGCACGGCACCTACGGCTTCCCCTGGGACCTCACGCAGATCATCGCGCGCGAGCGCGGCTACGACGTGGACCTGGAGGGCTTCAACAAGATCAAGGAGAAGGAAGCCGACGAGCAGGACGACTTCGTCAAGACCAAGAAGGGCACCACGGAGGTCTTCCAGACCGTCCTCGCGCGCACCGCCCCCACCCAGTTCCTGGGCTACGACGGCGAGGGCCACGAGGGTGAAGGCAGCGTCATCGCGCTGGTGCAGGACGGCGTGGAGGTGCCGCAGGTCTCCGCGGGCGCCGCGGTGGAAGTCGTGCTGGACCGCACGCCCTTCTACGGCGAGTCCGGCGGCCAACAGGGCGACACGGGCCGCATCGTCGCGCACGGCGGCAAGACCGTGGTGCAGGTGAAGGACGCGCAGCGCCCGGTGCAGGGCCTCATCGTCCACAGCGTGGAGGTGAAGGAAGGCACGCTGAAGGTCGGCGACATGGTGCAGACGTCCGTGGACGTGGAGCGCCGCAAGGCCATCCGCGCGAACCACTCCGCCACGCACCTGCTGCACAAGGCGCTCAAGCGCGTGCTCGGCGAGCACGTGAAGCAGGCGGGCTCCGTCGTCGCGCCGGACTTCCTGCGCTTCGACTTCTCGCACTTCTCCCCCGCCACCCAGGAGCAGTTGGAGCTGGTGGAAGACCTGGTCAACACCTGGGTGCGCGACAACGCGGACGCGCAGACGCGTGTCATGAACCTGGACGACGCGAAGAAGTCCGGCGCCGTGGCCATGTTCGGTGAGAAGTACGGCGACACCGTGCGCGTCGTCACCGTGCACCCGGAGTCCACGGAGCTCTGCGGCGGCACGCACGTGAAGCGCAGCGGCGACATCGGCCTGTTCAAGGTCACCAGCGAGAGCGGCGTCGCTTCCGGCGTGCGGCGCATCGTGGCCGTGACGGGCGTGGGCGCGCTCCAGTTCGTTCGCGAGCAGGAGCACGAGCTCAAGAAGGTCGCGGCGCTCTTGCGCACGAACCCGAAGGAGGTCGCCACCCGCGTGGAGGCCACCCAGAAGCGCGTGAAGGAGCTGGAGCGCAAGGTGGAGGAGGTCTCGGTGAAGGCCCAGTCGGCCTCGCAGAAGGACCTCCTGGACCAGGCGCGCGAGGTCAACGGCATGAAGGTGCTGGCCACGCGCGTGGACCCCGCGGACGACAAGGTGTTCCGCGGCATGGCGGATCAGCTGCGCGACCGCATCGGCTCGGGCGTCATCGCCATTGGCGGTGAGAAGGACGGCCGCGCCGTCATCCTGGTGGCGCTCACCAAGGACGTCGTCGCCAAGGGCATCAGCGCGGGCAACCTGGTGCGCGAGATGGCCAAGGAAGTGGGCGGCAAGGGCGGCGGCAAGCCGGACATGGCGCAGGCCGGTGGCCCGGACGCGGACAAGCTGCCCGTGGCGCTCGAGAAGCTCTTCGAGCTGGTGAAGGGCGCGAGCCCGGCGTGAGTCCTCGCGCTTCATCCCGCACCCTGGCGTTCCTGACGGCGGCCCTCCTGTGGGGGGGCTGCACGAAGGAAGCCTCCACGCCCGAAGAGGGCCAGGAAGCCGACGCGCGCACGCTCCAGAAGCTGCGCGCGGAGGCGGACCGGGTGAAGCAGGGCGGCGCCGTGGCCATGCGTCCACAGCCGCCTCAGCGCGAGCCGGAGGAGTCGAAGCTGGCGGGCCTGGCCGCGGGCATGGGCGACAACGGCCCGCGCAAGCTGCGGCTGCCCGAGCGCAACGACACCGTGCACGTGGACACGGTGGCGATGAAGGTGACGGGGCTGGAGGCGTCGCACTCGGTGAAGGGCTCCGGCAAGGCGGGGCTGAGCCTCACGACGGAGGACCTGTTCCTGCGCGTGGAGCTCATCACCCAGAACGTGGGCGGGATGCCCGCGCCGCTGACGCTGGAGGGCGTGAAGCTCACGGACGCGAAGGGGCAGACGTATCCGCTGGCGCGTGACGCGCAGGCGGTGGCCGGCACGAAGCCCCTGCCCTCCACGTGGGCGCCATCGCAGCGCACGGAAGTGGCGCTGCTGTTCGAGGTGCCGCCGGACGCCGTGCAAGACGATGGGCTGGCGCTCGTGGTGCGGGGCTCCGGCGGGGACGTGCGGATCCCCTTGCGATGACCGGGCCGGCCCCCAAGCTCCTCCCGCTGCGCATCCGACTCCCGTACACGGGGGAGGAGGAGTTCATCGAGCGGTATGGCTCGAACGTGGGGCGCGGTGGAGTGTTCGTGGCCACGCGAGCGCTCAAGCCGGAAGGCACGGGGCTGGCGTTCGAGTTCGTCCTCGCGGATGGCACGCGGCTGTTGCGCGGTGAAGGCGTGGTGCTGAAGGCGCAGCCGGACGCGGGCAGTGCGCGGACCGGGATGACGGTGCGCTTCACCAAGCTGGACGCGGCGAGCAAGGCGCTCATCGATCGCATCGTCGCGCGGCGGAGCGGGATGGAGGTGGCGCCGCCGGGGCTGGTGCGACGGACTCCAACCGTGAATCCGGCACGGCCTGCGTCAGGCATTGAAGCGCCGGCACCGGTGGAGCCTCCGGCGAAGGTGGTCCTCGATGAACCGGGGACACGCGCCGCGCCGCCGAAGGCGTCCATGACGTTGCCGGCCGTGAAGCTGCCCGTCGCGGAGCCGCCGCCGGATCTGGCTGAACCGGATGACCCGGTGTCGCTGTTTCCGGAGGACGCGGTCGACGAAGAAGAGGGGCTGGCGCCCCTTCCGTCGGTGGACTTTCCGCGGAAGCCACGC
Source organism: Corallococcus sp. CA041A (assembly GCF_003612075.1). NCBI lineage: Bacteria > Pseudomonadati > Myxococcota > Myxococcia > Myxococcales > Myxococcaceae > Corallococcus > Corallococcus sp. CA041A. The sequence continues at coordinate 15,471 of NZ_RAWF01000188.1, read as the reverse complement.
AGGCGTCCGGTCGGCCTGGATGCACAACGGGCGACCCAGGAGATGTTCACGGTCCAGCCGACGACTCCCGCGTCCAGAGGAGTCCAGGCCGGAGAACGAACGCCCGCGGCCTCCGGCACCTTCGCGGCCGTGAGGCCGCCGGAGCCTCCCGCTGATGTTCAGCAGGTTGAGGCTTCCGAGGCGGAGACGAACGCACCGGCGGAAGCTTCGCCTTGGGAGGCGCCCGCCAGTACCGAGAATCTCCCCGCCGCTTCATTCGCCGACGCCGAAGCCTCTGCATGGGATTCGACTCCGAGCACAGCGGACGCATCGCCTGCGCCAGAGGCCGATGACGGTCGCGTGGAAGCGCGGCCCGCGGCGGCTGATGGGGACGGCTCCGTTCCGGATGCACGCGAGGACGAAGCGCTTCCACCGGAAACAGCGGCATCTGCCGCGCCTGACGCTGGCGAAGCATCCGCGCACCACTTCACTCCCGCGTCAGTGGACGCGTTTGATCCGAACGCCGTGCTCGGAGCCGCGCATGCTCCCGAGCATTCCGGGTGGAGCCCCGAGTACGCGACGGAGGAGACTGGAGACACGGCTTCCGAGTTCGCGGACACGCCAGGCGCAGCGGAACCGGCGCACGTGGAAGCGGCAGCCGTGTCCGGCGAGACGCAGGCGGACTCCGGCTCGTCGTTCGACTTCGACGTCGACCTCAGCATGGAGTCGGATGAGCCCCCCGCTCCGGCGGAGCCCGATTCCTCGTTCGCACCGGACGCGCATGCGACGGAAGGCGCCGAGGACGCGACGCTCCCTCCGGGAGAGAGTTCCTGGGCTCCCGTAGAAGCCCCCGACGCCGTCAGCGCCCAGGAGCCGATTCATCCAGAGGCGAGCAGTGAATGGACGGATCCGGACTCCGACACCGAGGGCGCCTCTTTCGCGGCAACGGTGCCTTCGGAAGAAGCCGATGCTCGGACGGTGTCGGCCTCCGATGCCGAGGGGGGCGATACCGAAGCAGCGCTTCCGCCGGCGGAGCACTTCCCGGCCGCCCCGGACTTCGACGCCGCCGAGGGCTCGACAGCGGAGGCCGCTCCGGCAGTCACGGACTCCGACGTCGTAGAAGACCTTCCCCAGACGACGTCGCAGCCCGTGGAGTTCCATTCGGAGGATGCTTCGAAGGAAACGCCCCCTCCTCCAGAGCCGTTCACGACGCCGAGCCAACGGGAGGCCGAGCGCCTTCGCGCATGGGGCATCGATCCGGACTCCCTTCCGCGCGCGCTCAGCACGGACACGGAGGATGTGGATCCATTCAGCGCGGCGCTTGAACAAGCTGTTGGGGCCACGGACACCGACGAGCCCGAGCGCGACACGCAAGCCGTCACGACTTCAACGGTCGCTCCTACTGCGAGTTCGGCCCCTGTACCCGAGCCCGTCTCCGTGCCTCCGATGGAAGAGGAGGACGCATCGACAGTCGTCGTGGTCGAGCTGCCGACCGAGGATGCATGGACGGCGCTCGTCGGATCCTCTGCATCCGAAGACACGACCCCGGCAGTGGCCGCGCCCGAGGTGGCTGCTTCGGCCGAACTCGAATCGGCGTCGGCCCAAGCGCCAGAGCACGATGAGGCACTCGCTTCTGTGCTGGCTGCGGAGTCCCACGAAGCGACGCGGTCCGCATTCCCGGTAGCGCCGCCCCCTGAAGAGACTCCGCCATCGACGGTGTCCGCCCCGGCGGCCCTGGACGCCTCGAATGCGCTCGCTTCCGACACGAAGCTGCCCGTCGAGGAATCGGAGCCCCTCCAGGTTTCCACCAGCGCCTCCGCGTCACCGGTCGCATCGGGCGAAGCCACGCAGCACACCGCGGCGAATGCCCCCAGCGGCAACGAAGCCGCCGCTCCGGGCAGCACCGCCGAGGAACCATCGCCGCGCGAATCCGCCGTGGAGCACGAAGCTTCCGGTGCGGACAGCTCGACCTCGGAGCAACAGCCTGCGCTGACCTCCGCCGAGCAACAGCCCGCCGCCGCCAGCGAAACCACCGCACAGGTCAGTACGCCTTCGCAGCAGGCATCCGCCACGGAGCAGCCGCCTCGTTCCGGCGAAGCCACCTCGCCCATCAGCGCGACGTCGGAACAACCGCATCCTCAAGCACCGGCCGCGACAGAGCCCCCGCGCGCCAGCGAAGCCGCCACGCGCATCAGCACGGGTTCGGAACCCCAGCCCCCTCAAGCATCAGCTGCGACAGAATCCCCGCGCGCCAGTGAAGCCGCCGCGCCCCTCAGCGCAGCGTCGGAACAACCGAATCCTCAAGCATCGGCTGCGCCAGAGGCCTCCCGCTCCAGTGAAGCCGCTGCACTCATCAGCGCAGCGTTGGGACAAGCATCGGCCGCGACCGAATCTCCGCGCGGCAGCGAAGCAACCTCGCCCATCAACGCGGCTTCGGAACAACCGAATCCTCAAGCATCGGATGCGCCAGAGTCCCCGCGCTCCAGCGAAGCCACCGCGCCCAGCAACGCGGCATCAGAACAATCGAATTCCCAAGCATCGGCCGCGACAGATTCCTCGCGCTCCAGCGAAGCCGCTGCGCTCATCGGCACGGCGTTGGGACAAGTATCGGCCGCGACAGAATCTCCGCGCTCCAGTGAAGCCGCCGCGACCATCAGCACGGCGGCGGAACAACCGAATCCCCAAGCATCGGCCGCGACAGAAACCCCACGGTCCACCGAAGCCACAGCATCTGTTCTCACGGCCTCGTCACAACCGCCGACCCAGACATCCACCGCGCCCCAGTCCCCGCGCACCGACGAAGCCGCGCCGCCGCCTTCCGCTGACGCACAGAGCAGCACCGCCACCGCGCGCAGCCGTCGCCGTACGCTCTTCGACCTGGCTCCCGTGCCCGTCACCACGCCCGCGGCGGCGGAGGTCGTGCTCGGCATCGACGTGGGCACTTCACACGCGCGCGTCGCCGCGTTCATCGACGGCGTCGCCACAACCATCCCCATCCCCGGCAACGACGGTTCAGGCCTTCCCTCCGTCATCGCGGTGAACAGCGCCGGAGAATTCCTGGTCGGTGCCGCCGCGCTCGTCGAAGCCTCCCGCGCACCCCGCCGCGCCGCGACCGGCCTCAAGCGCCTGCTCGGCATGCGCGCCCGCTCCCCGAACCTGCGCTGGCTCTCCCCGCAGCTCCACTTCCCCATCGCCACCGACCGCCATGGCGACGCGGGCGTGGAGCTCGATGGCCGCCACGTGGCGCCCACCCTCCTCACCGCGATGCTGCTGCGCGAGTTGCACCAGGCGGCCACCACGCACCTGGGCCGCAAGGTGACGCGCGCAGTGCTCTGCGCGCCTTCGCACTTCACCGAACGCCAGCGCGCCGCCCTTCGCGAAGCCGCCACCATGGCCGGCCTGGACGTGCCCCGCGTGCTCACCAACAGCGCCGCCGCGGCGCTCGCGTACGCACACGGCCGGGGCCTCGCTCGCAAACGCGTCCTCGTCGTGGACCTGGGCGGCGGCGGCCTGGAGGTCTGCGTCGTGCAGGTCACCGGCGATGACCTGGAGGTCGTCACCACCGGCGGCGACCCCACCCTCGGCGGCATGGACTTCGACGCCCGCATCGCCGAGGCGCTCGTCAGCGACCTCGCCGAAAAGGGCCACCCCCGCCCCGAACACCTGCTCGACTGGGGCCCCTTCCGCACCCTCGCTGAGTCCACCAAGGAGACCCTCTCCACCCAGGACAGCGTGGACGTCACCCTGCCCACCGGCCCCGGACCCAAGCTCGACCGCGAGCGCATGGAGGCCCTCACCGCCGACCTCGCCCAGCGCGTCGTCTCCGTCACCCGCGAGGTGCTGGAGTCCAACGCCCTGTCCCCTCAAGGCCTGGACGCCGTGCTCCTCGTGGGCGGCCAGTCCCGTTCACCGCTCGTGCGCCGCCGCCTGGAGGAGAGCCTGGGCGTGCCCGTGCGCGACGACGACGTGGACGCCCGCACCGCCGTGGTGCGCGGCGCCGCGCTGCTCGGTCACGCGCTCTTGCTGTCGGAGACCGGCAAGCCCGCCGCCAGCGTCTCGGAGGTCCTCACCGCCCCCATCGGCGTCGCCGAGGACGCCGGCACCTTCCGCCGCGTGCTGGAGCGCAACACCCGCCTGCCCACCGCGAAGACGCTCGTCATCCCCATCACCGTCCCCGGTCCGCTGGCGCTCGCCTTCTTCCAGGGCACCGCCGCCACCGCCGTGGAGAACGAATGGCTCGGCTGCCTCACCCTCTCCGTGGAACGCCCCGGCGAGGTGGAGGTGCACCTGGAGTTGTCCACCGACGGCACCCTCGCCTTCAGCGCCACCCTGCCCGGCGCGAAGCGGCAGCCGGTGACGCTCGCGGCGGAGGAGCTGGACGACGCCTCCCGCGATGCACTCATCGCCCGCTCGCCCTTCCACACCGAACCAGAAGCCCGGCCGAGCGGCCTGCTTTCCGGGTTGAAGAAGCTCTTCGGCCGGCGCTGAGGCCCTCGGCCTCCTGGCTCCGTCCACAGGGCGGGTGTGCTGTCAGGCCCTGTCGTCCCAGCTTCCATTCCAGGTCCCACACTTCTAGCGGGAGGAACCTGGTCATGAGACGGACTTCGATGGTGGCAGGACTGGTGGTGGCCGGCACGTGCGTGGCGGGGCCAGCCCTCGCGGTGGATGCGAGCGAGGTGTCGCGCAAGCTCAGCTTCAGCGAAGAGGACTCCACGGCCGGCCTGGACGTGGGCGTGGGCCTGGGCGGCTTCACCGGCGACCTGGGCGACGAGACGGGCGTGGGCGGGCTGTTCAACATCACCGCCAACGCCCAGCCCTGGAAGTACATCGGCGTGGAGGTCGGCTACGAAGGCCAGAACATCCCCATCGATGACGCCCGCGTCCTCGGCGGCAACCACATCTGGCGCAACAACGGCACGTTCATGGGCAAGCTCGGCCCCGTCGTCGACCACAAGTGGCACCCCTTCGTGGGCGCGGGCTTCGGCCTCAGCTTCCTGCACGCGTCCTCGGGCTCCGCGCCCATCTACGGCAATGACTGGCAGACGGAGTTGCCGCTGGCCGCGGGCATCGAATACCGCATGGGCCACCTGTCCGCCGGCGTGCGCGCCACCTACCGCCTCGTCGGTAGCGAGGACCTGACCACCGTCCCCGGCACCACCGAGGAGGCCAAGGGCAGCCTCTTCAACGGCAACCTCACCGTGGGCGGCCGCTTCTAGCCGGCTTCCGCGTCCGCGGGACTCACGCCCCCGCGGACGCGCCACGTCCTCACAGCTCGAAGCGCGTCATCAGCACTTCCGGACGCGGATCTTCCTTCCACGCGTCCAGCACCGCCTGCGCCGGCGACCGGCCCGAAGCCGCCACCGCCTCCAGCGGCGCGAGCAGCGGCGCGTCCTCGGGGTCCAACCGCTGCAGCCCCCGCTTCGCGATGGCCACCATCTCCCCGGCCAGCCGGTGCAGCTCGCGAGGCCCCAGCTTCCCGGCCAGGCCCTCGCGGCGCGCGGTGTCGTGGAAGGCCAGGTGCTCGGTGAAGTTCAGCCGCGGCAGGAGCAGCTCCGCCTCCTCCAGCGCCTGCGCGTCATAGAGGATGCCGCGCCAGAGCGCGCCCAGCGCCCCCGTCATGGCCGCGCTCGCGCTGTCCGCGCCGCGCACCTCCAGCACCTTCTTCAGCCGCACCTCCGGGAAGAGCGTGGACAGGTGGTCCGTCCAGTCCCCCATGTCCGGCGGCTGGCCCTCGTAGCCCTCCTTCATGAGCTGGCGGAAGGTGAGCTTCGGGTGGCGGTACTCGCCCTCGCGGCGCAGGAACAAGAGCGGCGCGTCCAGCGCCCAGTCCACATACGCCTGATAGGAGAACGAGCCGTCGAACCAGGACGGCAGGTAGCCACAGCGCGTGGGGTCCACCTCTTCCCAGACGCGACTGCGGAAGGACATGTAACCGGACGGCTTGCCCTCCAGGAGCGGGCTGTTGGCGTACAGCGCCACCAGCAGCGGCGACAGGCGCGCCACCGCCACCGTCTTGCGCACACAGTCCGCCTCGTCCGCCCAGTCCAGCGACACCTGCCCGGTGGACGTCATCAGCATCATGTTCAGCGCCAGCCGGCCGCGCTCCGGCAGCGTGCGGCGCATCACTTGGTAGCGCGTCTTGGGCATCCAGGGCATCTCGCCCGTCGTGCCCACCGGCCGGTAGCCCAGCCCCACCAGCCGCAGGCCCAGGCTGGACGCCGCCGCCTTCGTCTCCTTCAGGTGCTGGAGGTTCTCCTGATGCGCCTCCCGCGCCGTGTGGAAGGGGCTGCCGGACAGTTCGAACTGCCCGCCCGGCTCCAGGGAGATGGCCGCCATCCCGCGCTGCAGCGCGATGACCGGCGACTGGGGCGTCTCCCGGAAGGGCTCGTAGCCGCCCGGGGCGATGCGCTCCAGCAGGGCACCCACTCCGTTCGGTCCCTCATAGGGCACGGGTTGGGCGGACCCCACGGGGTAGATGAACTTTTCGTGCTCCAGCCCCAGGCGGTGCTGGGTCCGGGGCTTCTCCCCTTTGCGAAGCTCTTCCACCAGGGGGGCGGCGGAAGTGAGGGGCTCGGAGGCCACGCGCTTGAGGTCGAGGGACATGAGGGCGCCCTATATAACGGGGGCCGTTGGCCTTGCCCTCATTTGAGCACCCTGACCCCATGCGCCCTGCATCCCCCGTCCCTACCCTGTCCCCCCGGCCCCGTCTGTCGGATTTCCTCCAGGGCGTGGGAGTGCTCGGCCGCGCCTTCGGCCTCATCTTCCGCTCGCGCCGCCTCTTCCTCCTCTCCAGCCTGTGCGCCGTCCTCACCGCCATCACCCTGGTGGGCCTGGCCGTCCTGCTCTACCGGTACGCCCCGGGGCTCCTGGAGTCCGTGTGGGCCCGGCCCGAGTCCTGGTACGGACAGGCCGGCTGGTACACCGCGCTCGTGCTGGGCTCCCTGGTCGCCTGGGTGGTGGGCGCCAACGTGGCGCCTCCGCTGCTCCTCACGCCGCTGCAGGACCCGGTGTCGGAGGCCACGGAAGCCGAGTGTGCGGGAGCGGACGCCGTACTCTCACCCGCCTCCTTCCTGCGGAGCATGACGACAGGGCTGTTGCACACGCTCGCCCGCATGGCGCTGCTCTTCCTGGGGCTGGCGGTGCTCCTGCCGCTGAACTTCCTGCCGGGCCTGGGCAGCGTGGCGTTCACCGTGCTGGCCAGCCTGTGGACCATGCTCTGGATGGCGGCGGAGCACCTGGCCGCGCCCATGACGCGCCACCTGTACCCCTTCGCCCAGGTACGCCGCATGCTGCGCGAGCGCCGGGCCCTCTGCCTGGGCTTCGGGGCGGGCGTCTACCTGCTCCTGTGGGTGCCCATCCTCAACACCTTCTTCCTCCCGGTGGCCATCGTCGGGGGCACCCTCCTCTACCGGGCCCTACGGGAGGCCGGGGACCTGCCCCCGCCACCGGATGCCCGGGCGGACGCGAAATAAAGGGGCAGGCCGGGTGTCCGTACGTCCAGGCCGATCGGGAACGCATTGCCTGCGGCAGACGTTCTCGGTCGCTAGTGACAACGCCACGCCTTGAAGCACCTGGAAGCCGTGATTAGGCTTGCCCGGCCGCTGCCTGGTTCCTTGGCTTACGTTGAACCGTTCGGATTCACAGGGCTTTTCACGCATCACCCGGGGCGCCTCTCGCGCCCCAGCTGGGATGAACCGCATGCCGCGTATCTTCCGCCGCATCACCGCCGTCGCCGTTCTGTTGGGGGCCTGGGCATTCGCAGGCAGTGACCGTGCTCCCCTCCCGCTCACCGTGGGAGCGGCGGAGGCGGGGCAGGACTCCTGGGACGGCGCGCTGCCTTCCGCCAGCAAGGCCGAGAAGGCCCCGCACGACCTCAACAGCCTCCGCGTCCTCACGAAGGTCATCCTCTACGTGAAGGAGAACTACGTCGACCCCAAGCGGGTGAAGCCCAAGGAGATGATGATCGCCTCCCTGGAGTACGTGGAGAAGAGCGTCCCGGACGTGCTCGTGGACGGCAACCCGGAGACGGGCAAGCTCAACGTCAACGTCAACGGCAAGCAGAAGGAGTTCGACATCTCCCACGTCGACTCCCTGTGGAAGATGTCCTTCGCGCTGAAGGACGTGTTCGACTTCCTGTCGAAGAACATGCGTCCCATCGAGGAGACGCGCGACATCGAGTACGCCGCCGTCAACGGCATGCTCTCCACGTTGGATCCGCACTCGGTGCTGCTGCGCCCGGAGCTGTACCGGGAGATGAAGCTGTCCACCAAGGGTGAGTTCGGCGGCCTGGGCTTCGTCATCCAGATGAAGGAGGGCAACCTCACCGTGGTGAAGGTGCTGCCCAAGACGCCCGCGTCTCGCGCCGGCATCCAGAAGGACGACCGCATCAAGAAGATTGGTGAGGAGTCCACCGTCAACATGGACCTCAACGAGGCCGTGTCCAAGCTGCGCGGTCCGGTGGACAGCCGCATCACCATCACCGTGGAGCGCGACGGCTGGGACAAGCCGCGCAACATGACGGTGGCGCGCGCCATGATTTCGATTGAGTCCGTGCAGCACAAGCTGCTCGCGGGCGGCGTGGGCTACGTGCGCCTGAAGAACTTCCAGGGCAACACCACGCGCGACCTGGAGGCCGCTCTGACGGACATCCGCAAGCAGGCGGAGGCCAAGGGCGGCTTCAAGGGCCTCGTGCTCGACCTGCGCGGCAACCCGGGCGGTCTGCTGGAGCAGGCCATCCAGGTGTCGGACACGTTCCTGTCCAAGGGCACCATCGTCGCGACGGTGGGCTTCAGCGACAAGCTGCGCGAGGAGAAGCGCGCGCGCATGACGGACGGCGAGGAGTCCTACCCCATCGCGGTGCTGGTGAACGCGGGCAGCGCCTCCGCGTCTGAAATCGTGGCGGGCGCGCTCAAGAACCTGGACCGCGCGGTCATCATCGGGCGCCAGACGTTCGGCAAGGGCAGCGTGCAGGTGCTCTACGACTTCCCGGACGACAGCGCGCTCAAGCTGACCATCGCCAAGTACCTCACCCCGGGTGACGTCTCCATCCAGGAAGTGGGCATCGTGCCGGACATCCAGCTGGTGCCCACGCGCGTCACCGCGGACCGGGTGGACGTGTTCGCGCCCCGCAAGTCCATGGGCGAGGCGGACCTGGATCAGCACTTCGGCAACCCGGAGTCCTCCACCGTCGCCAAGAAGCGCGAAGAGGTGCTGGACCGCGAGAAGCCGGGCACCAGCCTCAAGTACCTGAAGGTGGACGAGAAGGCCGCCCAGGCCGCCGCCAAGAAGGAAGAGCCCAAGGAGAAGGTCGCCGCCAAGCCGGGCACGGGCGCCAAGGACACCAAGAAGGAGCACGGCCAGAATGATCCGCTCCTGGACGTGGACGTGGCCGGTCAGGGCGAGGACCTGGACGACCAGCTGGACGCGGAGTCCCAGGAGGAGATCAAGGAGGACTTCGAGGTCCAGTTCGCCCGCGACTTCGTCCTGAAGGTGCCGGCGGTGAAGCGCTCCGAGCAACTCGCCAAGGGCAAGACGTTCGTGGAGCAGAAGCGCAACGAGGAGGAGCAGCGCATCAACAACGCCATCGCCGCGCTCGGCCTGGACTGGAGCCCCGGTCCCACGCCCAAGAACGTGCAGCTGGACGCAAGCTTCTCCCCGGGCTCCGAAGCGAAGATTCTGGCCGGCGAGCAGCTGGACATGGTCATCAACGTGGAGAACAAGGGCACGGAGCCGCTCAAGCGCGTGCGGGGCTGGACGGAGAGCGACAACGCGTTCCTCGACCGCCGCGAGTTCCTCTTCGGCGCCATCGCCCCGGGTGAGAAGAAGTCCTGGAAGGTGCAGGTGCGCCTGCCCAAGGACCTCACCAGCCGCCGCGACGACGTGAAGGTGAAGCTGTTCGACGACAACGGCGCGCTGCGCGACACCCTGGTGTCGGAGCTGTCCTTCGTGGAGCTGCCCCGCCCCGCGTTCGCCTTCAACTGGCAGGTGGTGGATGACTGCGCCGAGTGCAACGGCGACGGCGTCGTGCAGCGCGGCGAGGACGTCACGGTGGTGATGGACGTCACCAACACGGGCGTGGGCCCGGCGCTGGACTCGTTCGCGCAGATCAAGAACGGCGGCGACGCGAACATCTTCATCGAGAAGGGCCGCTTCAAACTGGGGGAGATCAAGCCCGGTGAGACGAAGACGGCGCGCTTCCAGGTGTCCCTGAAGAAGGGCTTCAAGGGCGACACCTTCCCGCTGAAGCTGGCCATCCTCGACGAGCCCCTGGAGGAGTTCGTCCTGGAGAAGCTCCAGCTGCCCGTGAAGGACGGCCCCGTGGCCCCGCTGGAGGCGAAGAAGGGACTGGTGAAGCTCAACGACAAGGCGGAGCTGTTCGCCTCGCCCACCGCGGACGCGCGTCCGGTGGCGAAGCTGCCGCAGGGCGCCACGCTGGCCCTGGAGGCCACCACCAAGGGCTACTACAAGGTCGCGCTGGAGAAGGACCGCTTCGCCTTCGTGCGCACGCAGGACGCGAAGGAAGTGAAGACCGGCAAGGCGGCGGCGCCCAAGACGGTGGCGTTCACCACGACGCACCAGCCGCCGGACATCAAGCTGGACGTGGATCCGTCGCACGGCGGCGTGGTGGTGAACGGCGACAAGTTCACCCTCTCCGGCGCGGTGAAGGACCCCAACGGCCTGCTGGACGTCTACGTGCTGGTCAACGACCAGAAGGTCTACTTCAAGGCCGTGGACCCCAAGGGCGGCGAGCCCAACACGCTGAAGTTCACCGCTGACTTCGCGCTCAAGGAGGGCAACAACAACGTGCTGGTGGTGGCCCGCGAGAGCACCGAGTTCGCCAGCCGCCGCACGCTGGTCATCCGCCGCCGTCCGGCGGAGGTGGCCCAGAAGGTGGCGACGCCCGCCGCCACGGCCACCACGCCGGTGAAGCCGCGCCAGCAGTAGGCCTTCCGGGCACGCACCCGGAAACCGCCTGACCCGGGCGGCTCGCTTCCAGCGGACGTCCCCCTTCGAACGGGGGCGTTTCCCTGGAGGAGGGCCGCCCGTTTTGTTGACGCTTCCCCGAGGGCCGATTTAGGGTCCGCCGGAGGTGGGCGCCCGCTTGGCCGGCACGCGTCCCGGAGGCGTGATTCCCCCATGCGGACGTTCAGTCGGTGGCTGGTGCTCGCGACGGCGCTGTCAGGGGCCGCGGCCCATGCGGACGCCAACGACCTGGTCATTTCCCGCTTCGGCGTCGAACGCCGGGGCGCCACTTCCGTCATCACCAACACGGAGTTCGCCGAAGCCAGCGCGGACTTCCGCGCCTTCGCGCGCACGTTCGGCGCGGTGATGACGTCCGCGAACCTGATGCCCCCGCGCACCACGGGCCACTCGGGCTTCGCCTTCAACGCGGAGCTGTCCGTCGTGTCGCTCCCGGAGGACGTGCAGCTGCCCACGGAAGGCGCGCAGCCGGGCTCCGTGCTGGTGCCGTCCCTGCACGTGCGCAAGGGCCTGCCCTTCTCGCTGGAGCTGGGCGGGCGCGTGGGCTGGATTGAGAAGAGCAGCATGGTGACGGCCACGGGCGAGCTGAAGTGGGCCGTCAACGAGGGCTTCACGTACCTGCCGGACGTGGGCGTGCGCCTGCACGTGACGAAGCTCTTCAACGCGCAAGACCTGGACCTGACCACCACGGGCCTGGACATCGGCGTGGGCAAGCAGTTCCCGCTGGGCGGCATGGTGACGGTGACGCCCTACGGCGGCCTGGACCTGAACTTCGTCAGCGCCACCACGCGCACGCTGGACTTCGACCCGAGCCGCAACCCGGCGGACACGGCGGGCAACAAATCGCGCGACGCGCTGACCAACACCGCGCCGTATTCGCGGGTGAACGCGGGCGACAACCTCACCCCGCGCTTCTACGCGGGCGCGCGCTTCATTGGCGGCGTGCTGCAGCTGGGCGCGGAGATTTCGCTCACCAACCTGGGCAGCTTCGACCAGGAGGGCGCCGGCAGCCGCGACCTGCCCTCCGTCTTCGCCTTCAACACCACGCTGGGCCTGGACTTCTAGTCAGCGCAGGGCCTCGCGGACGCGGCCCGGGCGGTTGGTGATGAGGTAGGACACCCCCAGGTCCCGCAGCTCGCGGGCGCGCCGGGGGTCGTCCACCGTCCACGCCGCCACGCGCAGACCGGCGTCATTCCACGCCGCCACGCGCTCCGGAGTGCACGCCTCGTGGAAGGGGTGCACCGAGTGCGAGGACACCAGCGGGCTCAGCGCGTACGCCTGCAGCGCCCAGGGCTTGTCCGGGTCGATGAGGAAGCCCCGGCGCAGCGTGGGCGCCACCGCCGCCAGCCGGAAGAGGCACAGCGGGTTGAAGCTGGACACCACCACGCGGCCCGCCAGGTCGCGCTCGCGCAGAAGCCGCGCCACGCCCGCCGCCAGGCCGCCGTCGTCGAAGCGGTCGCACTTCAGCTCGATGTTGACCAGGAAGTGCTCCGGCAGCGCGTCCAGCACCTCCTCCAGCAGCGGGATGCGCGCGGGGGCGAAGCCCAGGGGCGTGCCCACGTCCGCGCGGGAGAGCTTCCACCAGGGCGTGGAGCGGACCTCCCAGGGCTGCCCCGCCAGGCGGTCCAAGCGCTCGTCGTGACACACCACCACCTCGCCGGAGCCGCACACCATGGCGTCCAGCTCCACGCCGTCAGCGCCCTGGCGCACGGCCTCCGCGAAGGCCTCCAGGGTGTTCTCGGGGGCGTCGGCGCTGGCACCACGGTGAGCGAGCAGGAGCATGGGCGCGCAGTGTGCGCTCAAACGCCCCCCGCGCGCAGCGCCGACGTGGCGGGCGCATACGGGGGTGGACACGCTGGCGCGACTTGCCTCGCGGGTGGGTTTATTGCAGTGTCCGACGCATGTTGGGCACCGGAGAGTTCCTCGTCCTCGGCTTCATCCTGCTGGTGGTCTTCTCGGCCGCCCGGATGGGGCAGTTGGGCAACGCGGTGGGCAAGTTCGTCTACTCGTTCCGCAAGGCGTCGCGCGGCGACGACCTGGTGGACGTGAAGCACCTGCCCCACTCGCGCCGGGGCACCACCGACGCGGACTATACCGAAGGCTCCTCCAAGGACCGCCGCTCCTAGAACTCCTCGCCGGTTGGCAGCACCAACGGACCGGGCGGGCTGCCGGGCGATGGAGCGAGCAGCAGGCGCGCGGCCTGCTGCCTCAGGGCGGGGAGCAGCCCCGTGTCCTCCACCATCTCGCGCAGGTCCAGGGTGGAGAGCAGCGGCACCAGCTTCGCGCCCACTTCCGGCGGCAGATACGGGTTGAAGGCCAGCGCGCGGCGCACCTTGTGGCGCACGGACCAGCGCGGCGACTTCCAGATTTCGACGAGCGGCTCCGGACGCGCGGGCCTGCGCGCCGCGACGCGCACCACCAGGTCCTCGGTGAGGCGCGGGTTGATCAGCACGTTGCGCAGCACGGCCGGGTTGCTCACGGTGGCCAGGCGCGACAGCACGTCCGGGTCGCGCGTGAGGCGGGCCTGCTGCTTCAGGTGGCCCAGCGACTGGCTGGCGGCCTGCGCGTCCGCACGGGCGGCGGCGTCCGCGTCCAGCTCCTTGCGCGCGGGGCCTTGGGCGAAGAGGTCCGCCACCGCCTCCAGTGACTGCACGTGGGCCATGCGCCGGAGCGCCTCCACGTGGGGGATGTGCTCGGCCTCCTGGTCCAACGCGGCCAGGAAGTCCGACAGCACGCAGGTGGCGGGGGCCTGTCCGGCGCGGGACAGCGACAGCAGGTGGCCGATGAGCTCGTTCGTGTCGAAGGGCTCACGCCGGGCCAGCTCGCGCGCGGCGGCCTTGCGGCGCACGGTGGCGCCTCCGCCCAGGGCGTGCAGGTTGCGCGCGAGCACGCGGGCCTCCTCCAGCGTGGACATGACGCTTCAGCCTCCCGTGCGGTCCGCGGTGGGTTCGGAGGGGATGGGCTCCAGCGTCACCTCCAGCCGGAGGCCGGTGAGGTCCGCGGGGAACTCCTGGAACAGCACCAGGAAGGGCACCTTGCCGCCCGGCGGCACCGGGAGGGACGCCGCGTCCATGCGCTGGCGGAGCGCGGTGGCGGCCTCGCGGGTGGTGACGGAGTGGAGCTCCTCCGGAGTGGCCAGCGCGCCCGCGAGCCCCTCCGTGGAGCGCACCCGCTGGTCGCCGTCGAAGAGGGCGGCGCGCACGCGCACGGCCGCGGCGGCGCCAGTGCGGTTCTCCGCATCTCCGCGCACGACGAAGAGCATGCGGCCGTCGCGCGTCTCGTAGAGGCCGTTGGACACGTCGCTCGCGATGAACGGACGGGACGCGGGCAGCACCAGCGTGCGCAGGCGGTCCGGGGACAGCGTGGAGGGGTCCACCTTGCCATCGCGCAGGTACATGGTGCCCAGCGCGCCCAGGGCCACCACCAACACGGTGGCGATGGTGAGGTTGAGGACCAGCCCCGTCAGCTTCCGCGCGCGGCCGGGCATCCGGCGCTGGGGCATGCCCACGTCCTCGATGCGGGCGGAGGGCTTGGCCACGGTGACGGCCGGGCCCCCGCGCATGCTGGCCAGGTCCACCACCTCGCGGCGGGGCGTGGTGATCTTGAACGGGTCGCCGTCGTCGTACGCCGGCACGTCGCTCAACAGCGAGATGCCGCCGGGCTCCTCCGCGCCCGCTTCCGCGGGCACATCCCCGAGCAGCGCGGCACGGCCGGTGTCGGAGGCGGCCACCCCCTCCTCGCCGGAGGCCCCCGCGCCGGAGAAGTCGAACAGGTCGCCCATCGGCTCCGGACCGACGTGCGTGTCCTCGGGGGCGTCCTCGGGCGCGGCGGACAGGTCCGGGGACGGAGCCGCCATGTCGATGGACGAGAACGGATCCTCGCTCTCGAAGCCCGGCGAGGGCGTCACCGGCCCCACCGCCGTGGCGCCGCCCGGAGCGGGCGCCTGGGCGACGTTCGCGGCATGGCGCAGGGACGCCGCGTCCGGGACCGCCGGAGCGTCGATGGGGAAGTCGAAGAGCGGATCCGGCGAGAGGTCCGTCGAACCGGCGGCGGCCAGCCCCGCGGAGGCCACGGGCGCGGTCCCGGGACGTGCCGCCCCGACAGGGACCGAGGCCAGGGGCATGCGCGCGACGGGGGCTCCCGTCGAAGGCATGGGGGCACGCGCGGGAGCAGCGCCCGACGGTGCCGGTCCGCCGGCCGAGAAGGCGCCAGGCGCCGGAGGCATGGCGGCACGCGCCGGAATGGCGGACGGGGAGGCGCCGGGAGGAGGAGCCACCGCCCCAGGAGGAACCGGGCCCCGGGGCGCCACTGGCCTCGGAGGTCCCCCCAGAGGCGCGGCCTCCGCGGCGAACGCTCCGGGTCCGCTCGGAGCCACGGCCGCCGGACGGGCCGCACCCGCGAGCGCCCCGGGAGGAGCGGCCCGGGGAGGCGCGAAGGCCCCCGGAGGCACCGGGCGGGGAGCCGCCGCCGGAAGAGCAGGAGCCACGGCCGGCCGGGGAGCGGCCACCGGAG
>NZ_RAWF01000187.1:0-19581 GCF_003612075.1 Corallococcus sp. CA041A | reverse complement strand
GGGAGGGACGGAGGCGAAGCCGGTGGGGCTGGTGTTCATCGCGGTACAGCGGCGCGGGAGGGCCGCGGTGGTGGAGCGTCACCGGTTCGAAGGAGACCGGAGGCAGGTGCGGCATGCAGCGGCGGCGCGAGGGCTGGCCCTCCTTCTGGAGCAAGTGGGAGTGGAGTCCTGAATAGGGGACTCATCCCTCCGGACGTTGGCACGTGGACGCGTGATGGGGGAGAAGGTTTGACGCAGTCTCACGAAGGGGGCCTCGATGTATCGAATCGACGTGGACCGGGCGGAATCCATCGTGAGCTTCGCGCTGGAGGGCTACATCCGGCTGGAGGAGATGCAGCGCTTCGTGGAGGACCTGCGCGCCGCGACGGATGAAGTGGCGGGGCAGGCCATCAAGATCGAAGCGGACCTGCGAACGTTCCGGCCGGCGTCGCCGGAGGCGGCGGATCTCATCCGGAGGGTGCAGGAGTACGGGCTGCGCTCCGGGGTGACGCGGGTGGCGGAGTTGGTGCAGAACCAGATCGTCGCGTTGCAGTTGAACCGGGTGGCGTCCGGAAGCGGGACGGACAAGATCCTCCGCCGTTTCTGGCAGGAGTCCGCGGCAAGGACCTGGCTGAAGCACGGAGACGCGGAGCTGGGAGTGGCGCTGCGGGGCTGAGCGGAAACGAACATGCCAGCGCGCGGGTGGTGCGTGCTGTGGGTGTTGTTCGTGACGGGCTGCGCGACGTCACGGACATGGCGGTTGGACACGGGAGAAGGCCGGGCGCGTGAGCACACGCCGCGCACGGACACGCGGCCCGTGGTGCTGGAGGGCGACACCTTCGAGAAGGCAGTGCGGACGCTGGCGCCTGGAGCGCCGGCGTCGGTGCATCCGAGGAGGGAAGCACTCCGGCTGTTGAATCCCGGAGCGGACCGTCCGCGAGCCTCGCTGGGTGTCGTGTCCGTGGATGACCCGAGGCAGGGCCGCGTCCGTGTGTCGCAAGGGAGCACGGAGCTGGAGGCCGCCTACGGACGCTGGTGCGTGCGCAAGCGGCTGTCCGGAGATTGCCTGCACCTGTTGGACGGAGGGCTGACGCTGGATGAGGAGGGCAAGCGGACGCTGGCCTTCCGCATTGCGTTGGACTCGGTGTGGGAAGAGACGGCCGAAGCCTTGGAGGGGATGGTGGACCCCGAGGCGACGGTGTCCCTGCTGGTGATGACGGGAGCGGTGTACTTCAGCCTGTGGCTGGTGCCAGAGCCGCTGTTGTCGAAGGGCGTAGCGGCGACGCTGACGGTGGCGCTGATTGCGTACCTGGGCTGGGACACGGTGTGGAGCCTCATCCAGGGCTGGAGGGTGCTGGCGGCGGAGGTGAGGGAGGCGGAGACGTTCGACGGCATCCGGGACGCAGGAGAGAAGTACGGCGAGGTGATGGGGAAGCAGGCGGCACGGGCCTTCGTAATGCTGGCGATGGCGGCGCTGGGGAGCACGGCGCAGACGCTGGCGACAAGGGTCGCGACGCTGCCCGGTTCAGCTCAGGCCGCACTGGTGGGAGTGGAGCAGGGAGGCTTCCGGCTGGTGGCAGCGGCGGAGGTCTCAGCGATTGCTGTGTCCGCGAGCGGCGAGGTGACCCTTTCACTGGCCCCCAACGCGGTGGCGATGTCCGCGAAGGGGCGGAACGTCCTCGCGCCAGTCGAAGTCCACGAGCATCACATCGCCACGAACAAGTGGTGGGAGGCGACGCACAACGGTGGCCCGTGGTCACCCAGGTTTCAGGAACTCTTCGACCGTGCGGGCATGTCCCTGGATGATGGGGCGAACACGGTCCGTGTTCCTGGTCATAAAGGACCGCATCCTCGCGAGTACCACGAGACCATCCTCAGGCGATTGAAGACCGCGCTTGGCAGATGTCAGAGCATCGCTCAGTGTCGAAACTCACTGACGAAGGAACTCCAAAACCTGGGAAGGGAAATCCTTCAAGAGGGCACGGACCTTCATGGCTGGGTTGTTCGCGATTGATGGATGGAGGTGATGGAGATGCGGTACTTCGAGCTGTTGGATGACATGGACATCCAGGATCGCTGGTTGCCAGGTGAGGCGAGGAATTCCCAGGGACTGGAGATCGACGACATCTGGCAGTTCGCGGATGGCTGCCCGGTCCAGATCAAGGAGCAGCTCAGGATTCCCATCTCTCATCCAGGCGCGCTCCTGGACTACGCGACGACGAGCGTGGGTGGAACCCCCGTTGTTCACCGGCGGGTCGCGAACATCTTCAGCGAACTGGCATCGAATGATGTGCAGATCATTCCTGTCGAGGTCGAGGGACAGACTGAGCCCTATTTCATCCTCGTCGCGACACGGAACATTCGATGCATCGATGATCAGCAGTCCAGCGAGGTGAAGTACTGGCTGCCAGAGGATGAACGACCCGAAAAGACGGGGACATATCGGGCCGTCTCCAACATGCGCATCGATTCGACAAAGGTCGGTGAGGCCAAGGTCTTCCGTCCCTGGGGATGGACTGTCGCGCTCATCGTCTCCGAGCACATCAAGGAGGGCTTGGAGCGTGCGGGCGTCACGGGGATGAGGTTCGAGGAAGTCACAGGTCCCAGTGCCATCAGCCCGGAGCAGCGTGAGCACAGCCGCAAGCTCAAGGTGCTCTACGACCGGACCGAAACGGCCCGCACCGCGTTCTGGCGCACCCTGGGCACGCTGGACGAAAACGCCATCCTCCCCATCGTCGTCGGAGGAGGTTGGCCCGCGAGACGCCAGGTCTGGCGAGTCATCCACCGGCCCGAAGGACGCACCCTCTTCGTGACGGACGGCCTCTCAGACTTCTTCGCGGATGCCGTGGAACCCTCCGTGGGCTTCGGCATGGAGCTCGCGCTCGAAACCGACGAGCCACAGGCAGACTGGCCCGTGACGCTACTGGAACGAATCGCCAACGAACTCGTAGGCCACGAGCACCTGCGCGAACCGGCGAGGACCGGCATCCTCTCCATGGAAGTGGACGGAGAGCGCATGCCCGAATCGCTCCTGACGAAGGACGGCCGCGTCGGCGTGCTCCTGGGCATGGACACCCCAGCACTCCCGGGGCACTTCACGATGCCGGACGGACAGGTCCGGCTCGTCACCGTGAAGACGCTGATGCCCCGGGAGCTGACGTACCTGCTGGAGCACGGCCGGGAGGAACTGCTCCACCGCTTCAACCAGTCCAACCCTGGCCACCTGTCCAAGGCCTGGCGCCAGCCCGTGGTGTAGTAGCCCAGACCTGGAGGCAGTCCATGTCGCTGCGCTGGCTGTGGGTGATGTGGATGCTGTTCGTGACGGGCTGCGCGACGTCACGGACATGGCGGTTGGACACGGGAGAAGGCCGGGCGCGTGAGCACACGCCGCGCACGGACACGCGGCCCGTGTCGCTGGAGGGCGACACCTTCGAGAATGCGGTGCGGACGCTGGCGCGTGGAGCGCCGGCGTCCGTGCATCCGAGGAGGGAAGCACTCCGGCTGTTGAATCCTGGAGCGGACCGTCCGCGAGCCTCGCTGGGTGTCGTGTCCGTGGATGACCCGAGGCAGGGACGCGTCCGTGTGTCGCAAGGGAGCACGGAGCTGGAGGCCGCCTACGGACGCTGGTGCGTGCGCAAGCGGCTGTCCGGAGATTGCCTGCACCTGTTGGACGGAGGGCTGACGCTGGATGAGGAGGGCAAGCGGACGCTGGCCTTCCGCATCGCGTTGGACTCGGTGTGGGAGGAGACGGCCGAAGCGCTGGAGGGGATGGTGGACCCCGAGGCGACGGTGTCTCTGCTGGTGATGACGGGAGCGGTCTACTTCAGCCTGTGGCTGGTACCGGAGCCGCTGCTGTCGAAGGGCGTGGCGGCGACGCTGACGGTGGCGCTGATTGCGTACCTGGGCTGGGACACGGTGTGGAGTCTCATCCAGGGTTGGAGGGTGCTGGCGGCGGAGGTGAGGGAGGCGGAGACGTTCGACGGCATCCGGGACGCAGGAGAGAAGTACGGCGAGGTGATGGGCAAGCAAGCGGCACGGGCCTTCGTGATGCTGGCGATGGCGGCGCTGGGGAGCACGGCGCAGACGCTGGCGACGAGGGTCGCGACACTGCCCGGTTCAGCGCAGGCCGCGCTGGTGGGAGCGGAGCAGGGAGGCTTCCGGCTGGTGGCCGCGGCGGAGGTCTCAGCAATCGCGGTGTCCGCGAGCGGCGAGGTGACCCTCGCACTGGCCCCCAACGTGGTGGCGATGTCCGCCAAGGGGCGGAACGTCCCCGTGCCCGTCGACGTCCACGAGCATCACATCGCCACGAACAAATGGTGGGAAGCCACGCACAACGGTGGTCCGTGGTCGCCCCAGTTCCAGAGGCTCTTCGACCGGGCTGGAATGTCCTTGGATGATCCCGCGAACAAAGTCCGTGTCCCGGGCCACAAGGGTCCCCATCCCGAGGCGTACCATCAAAGAGTGCTCTCCCGGTTGAACGAAGCAATGGAAGACTGTGGCAGCATCCATCAATGCCGCGAGGCGCTCACAAACGAGCTTCGTCGGCTCGCCAGCGACATCTTGAACACGAGCACGACGCTCAATAAGTGGGTCACGAAGTCATAGCTGGGCGGGAGTCTCTCGTGGCGATGCGGTACTTCGAGCTGATCGACGATCTGCATGTCCCCGGTCGGTGGTCGCTAGGCGATCCCATTGATGCGTCCGGCCGGGAGGTCGCCAATCCATGGATGTTCAGGAAGGGTGAACCCGTCAGCCTGGAAACGCCCTTGAAGATTCCGGTCGACCATGTCGGCCAGCCACTGGATTTCACGCTGGCGGGCATCGGCCTGGCGCCCGTCATTCAGGCTCAAGCGGCAGCCATCCTGACCCGGCTCGCCCCGGATGATGTTCAGCTGCTCCCCGTGACGGTTGCATCGGAGCCCGGACCGCACTTCCTCGTCAACGTGCTCCGTCTCGTCAGGTGCATCGACGACGAGGCTTCCGAAGAGGTGCTGTATTGGAAGCCTGAAGATGGGCGCCCAGAGAAGGTGGGGAAATACAGGGACGTCTCTGGCATGCGCATCGATCCGACGAAGGTGGGCGATGCCAAGGTCTTCCGCACCTGGGGGTGGAGCATCGTGCTCATCGTCTCCGAGGACATCAAGGAGGCGCTGGAGCACGCGAACATCACTGGAGTGAAGTTCCGGGAAGTCACAGGCCCGAGCGAAGTCAGCCCGGAACAGCGTGAGCACAACCGCAAGCTCCAGGCCCTCTACGCGCGAACAGAAACAGCCCGCACCGCGTTCTGGCGCACCCTCGGCACGCTGGATGAAAAAGCCATCCTCCCCATCGTCGTTGGAGGAGGTTGGCCCGCGAGGCGCCAGGTCTGGCGAGTCATCCACCGGCCCGAAGGACGCACCCTCTTCGTGACGGACGGCCTCTCCGACTTCTTCGTGGAGGCCGTGGAACCCTCCGTGGGCTTTGGTCTGGAGCTCGCGCTCGAGACCAATGAGCCGCAGGCAGACTGGCCCGTGACGCTGCTGGAACGAATCGCCAACGAACTCGTAGGCCACGAGCACCTGCGCGAACCGGCGAGGACCGGCATCCTCTCCATGGAAGTGGACGGAGAGCGCATGCCCGAATCGCTCCTGACGAAAGACGGCCGCGTCGGCGTGCTCCTGGGCATGGACACCCCCACACTGCCCGGCCACTTCACGATGCCGGACGGACAGGTCCGGCTCGTCACCGTGAAGACGCTGATGCCCCAGGAACTCACGTACCTGCTGGAGCACGGCCGGGAGGAACTGCTCCATCGCTTCAACCAGTCAAACCCTGGCCACCTGTCCAAGGCCTGGCGCCAGCCGGTGGTGTAGCTACCCCATTCCCATCATCAGCCACACCGCCAGCGCCCCATACAGCGGCACGTTGAGCGCCAGCGTCAGCCGGTTGATGCGCTGGAACCGCGCCTGCTCGGCATCCGCGAACCACACCCCATCCTCGCCGGTGGTGCGTCCCTCCACGGCCTGATGGAACAGCGCCGCATACGCCACCTCCACCAGCAGGCTCACCAGCACCAACCCCACCAACGCCAGCGACCACACGTCGCGCCCATCGAGCACCCCGGCCCACTTTTCCCCGGTGTACACGAGCCCCGCCCCCACCAGCGCGATGCACCCCAGGTCATGGCCCACGCCATACGGCGGCCGCCAGTTGCGCGACACGTAGAGCATGTAGAGCTCCGCGGCACCGCGCAGCCACATGGACACCGCGAACGCCCCCAGCACGACGCGCGCCTCCATCGGCACGGACGCATCCAGCGCCACCAGCGGGCACACCAGGAACCAGAGGAACACCGCGTACAGCAGCCACGCCATCTTGGGCCCGGAGATGCGTCCACCTCGGCCACCCTGCGCGTTCTGCCTGCGCCGGAACACCACCGCCGCGCTCGCGCACGCCAGCAACGCCACCCCCAGGAACACCCGCGTCGACGAAGTGAGCATCAGTAGGAACGAGGCCGGGGATAGTGGTGGGGAAACCGCTCGACGTACCACGCGCGGAGCCGGGGCAGATGCGTGAAGGACACCTGCGGATGCAGGTGATGCACCACGTGCATCCCCACGTGCCGGGGCGCCAATCCCAACCCTCCCCACCATCCGAGCCCATGGTCGCGAGTGCACGCGAACACATCTTCCAGCTTCCGCCCCTGCACGGGCGCGGCGGTGTGCTCCGCGAGCAACCGGTGCGCGTTGAATCCAGACGCCACCAGCAACGGCACCGCATACCCCCACAGCACCGCGGAAGGCCACCGCACCGCCAGCGCCAGCACGCCCAGGTGGAACAGCACCTGCCCCGCCTCCGCCCGAGCACACGCCGCCACCTCCGCGTCGCGCGTGAGCACCCGTCCGGAGCGGTCCTGCAGGAACACGCGCCCATATGCCGTGCGCAGCGAAGGCAACATCCACGCGCAAAGCCCCACCGGTCCCCGCAGCACCCAGCCGGGGATGACAGTCAGGAGCAGCAGCCACCGCCACGCCGTGCGCAGCCGTCCTCCATCCGGAGGCTTGCGGTACGGATCCGACGGCAGGCCCGCGTCGCGATGATGGCGAAGGTGGTGGTAGCGCATCGCCTCCAGCGTGGACGCAATGGGGTACCCCGTGACGGTCTCCAGCAGACACAGTCGCCATTCCCGCCTTCGCGAAGGCAGGTGGACCGCGTCATGAAGCAGGACGCCCAGGGCATGCAGCCGTCCCGCGACGACGAGCACCGCCAACGGCACCAGCACCGGAGGAGCCCAAGCCATGACCGCCCACCCCAGGGCCATCCCCGTCCACTCCACGGCCGCCAGGCGCAGCAGTCCGGAGGGCGTTGCGGGAACGAGCAGCTCGCGAGGCACCGCCGCGCGACGAGGCAGGGAAGAGGACATCGGGCGCCAGGACTCCATGCATGGGCGCCGGACGCAAGTCCCGTGCGGATTGGACACCCGGAGACGGGCACGGCACGCTCCGCGCGTGCACCGGGACGGTCAATCATGAGTGTGGAGATGCCGACGCAGCCGGCCCTGACGGGCACGCGCGTGGAGTGGGGCGGCTGGGTGTTCCCCCGCTGGAACGACCCGAGGCTGCCCTTCGCGGCGCTGCTCACGCTCTACGGAGTGCTGGGCTTCACCTTCTTCGGCTTCAACCGCAGCCCCGGGCAGATGGCCTTCCTGGTCGTCTCCGGCACGCTGCTGGACGCGGTCCTGGGATGGGTGCTCAAGCGGCGCAAGGAGGTGCCGCTCTCCGCGTACATCTCCTGCTGTTCGCTGGCGCTGCTCTTGAACTACTCGCGCGCGAGTACGCTCTTGTGGCTGCCGGTGTGGCTGGCCATCGGCTCCAAGTACGTGCTGACCTTCCAGGGGCGGCACGTCTTCAACCCGTCGATGTTCGCGGTGGCCGTGTCGCTGCTCACCACGCGCGAGCTCATCACCGCCGCGCCCGCCTACCAGTGGGCCAACGGCGAGGTCGCGCTGTCGGCCTTCATCGTGATGGCGGCGATGGTGCTGTTCTTCTTCCGCGTGGGCCGCGGCTGGTTGGTGATCAGCTTCCTGACCTTCTACGCGCTCCAGACGGCGCTGCGAGCGTTCATCCTCCGCCACCACCTGCCGCCGGAGGTGCTGTTCCTGGGCACGCTGGGCGCGCCGTCGTTCTTCATCTTCGTCTTCTACATGCTCACCGACCCGGCGACGTCGCCCGCGACGCCAAAGGCCCAGGTGCTGGTCGCGCTGGCCATCACCTGCGTGGACCTGGTGCTGCACCTGAAGGAGAGCGTCTACACGTTCTTCTACGCGGCGCTCACCGTGGCCACCTCCCGCTTCGTGTTCATGCACGCGCGCGAGCTGTGGCGCACCCGGGGCGCGGCGCTGCACGGGCTCCTGGCTCCGGACATGCTCAAGCGCGTGGGCGTGGTGGGGGGACTCGGGGCGGTGCTGGCGACGGGCTACTCGGTGTCAGCGGCGCAGGGGGAGCGTCAGGCGCCGCTCGCGTTCCACCTGAACGCGCAGGACCTCAAGCAAGCGGGCCTGGACTCCCAGATGGGTCGCACGCTGGAGGAGTTGGATCCGCGCGTGGCCCACGTCGCCAAGTGGCTGGTCGCGGTGGGCGACGCGGTGGCCACCGGCGACTTCGACGGGGACGGCAAGCTGGACCTGTTCCTCACGCACCCGCTGGGCACGCCGGAGCACCACGCGGGCCTGTACCGCAACCTGGGCGGGCTGCGCTTCGAACGCGTCCCCGTGCCCGCGCTGGAGCGCTTCGCCACTCGCTACAAGGAGGAGGGCCTGGCGGGCGGCGGGACGTTCGTGGACTGGGATGGGGACGGGGACCTGGACCTCGCGGTGGCGGTGGCCTTCGGGCCGGTGCGCCTGCTGCGCAACACGCTGCGCGAGACGGGCACCGCGGGCTTCGAGGACGTGACGGAAGCCGCGGGCGTGACGGACCACGCGGTGAGCCTGGGCCTCACGTTCCTGGACTACGACCGCGACGGGCACCTGGACCTGCTGGTGCTCAACGCCATGACGACGCACCTGCCGGACTACCCGGAGCCCGCGCCGCCGCTCAACCTCTTCAAGCTGCCCGAGCCCGAGTACGCGGGTGACCGCCGCATGCTGCGCTTCATGCATGACGGCTGGCACAACGCGAGCAACGGTGGGCGCAACGCGCTCTACCGGGGCCGAGGGGACGGCACGTTCGAGAAGCAGGACGTGGAGGCGCTGGGCCTGAAGGAGACGCACTGGTCGCTCGCGGTGAGCACGGTGGACCTGAACCAGGACGGGTGGACGGACCTCTACGTGGCCAACGACTTCGGGCCGGACGACATCTACCTGAACGAGGGCGGCCGGCACTTCCGCCACATCGTGGGCAACCGCTTCGGGGAGATTGGCCGCGACACGTACAAGGGCATGAACGCGAGCGTGGCGGACTTCGACCGCAACGGTTGGTTGGATGTGTACGTGTCCAACGTGCACCACTCGCTCCAGGCGGAGGGCAGCCTGTTGTGGATGGTGGGGCCGGGCGAGGACGCCTTCGTCCCTCGCTTCAAGGACGAGGCCACCTTCCGGGGCGCGCTGAACGAGCGCCGCTTCGGCTGGGGCGCGGCGGCGGGGGACCTGGACGACGACGGGTGGCCGGACCTGGTGCAGGCCAACGGCATGGTGGACGCGCGCCTGGACGCGGAGAAGTGGCGCATCCCGGCGGGGCAGCGCAACGACTACTGGTACGTGAACCACAAGTTGATGCAGTCCGGCCCGGAGGTGCACACGTACGCGGACAAGTGGGGCGACATCCGGGGCCGCGTGCTCTATCCGAACGAGGCGCGCCGCGTGTACCTCAACCTGGGCGACGCGAGGCCGGGGCACTTCGTGGATGTGGCGAAAGAGGTGGGCATCGAAGCGCCGGACAACTCGCGCGGCGTGTTGATGGCGGACCTGGATGACGACGGCGACCTGGACGTGCTCATCACCAACCAGCACGCGCCGGTGTCGCTGTACCGCAACACGCTGCGAGCCAGCGCCACGGACGCGAAGCCGGACGCGCACTTCGTGGGCCTGTCGCTGGTGGGAGACGGTCAGCGCACGCACCGCAGCGCGGTGGGCACGCGCGTGGTGGTGTCCTACGAGGAGAACGGCAAACGCGTGGAGCAGGTGCGCGAGGTGGGGCTGATGGGCGGGTTCTCCGCGTCCGCGGATCCCCGGCTGCACTTCGGCCTGGGCCGTCACTCGGGACCGGTGAAGGCGGTCATCCACTGGTATGGCGCGCAGCCGCAGGAGGTGACGTTGGAGGCGGACCGCTACCAGGAGGTGCGTCAGCCTCCCGCGCCCACTGCGCTGCGGGGAGGGCCCTGAAGCGATGCTCTCCGCGATGAAGGGCACCACGGTGCGGCGGGAGGACCTGGACGCCGGCACCCGGGCGCGGATGCTGGCGCTGATGCAGTGCTGCTACGTGGGCGTGAGCGCCGAGCGTTTCCACGCGGACCTGGACGCGAAGCAGTGGGTGTTCCTGCTGCATGCCCGGCGCACGCGGGAGTTGGTGGGGTTCAGCACGGTACGGGTGGCGGAGGAGGGTGGCGTGGAGGTGCTGTACTCGGGTGACACGGTCATCCATCCGGACTGGTGGGGCCACAAGACGTTGCAGGTGGTGTTCGGAAGGTTGTTGCTCGCGCGCAAGCTGCGCCGGCCGTGGAGGCCGCTGTACTGGCTGCTCTTGTCGGGCGGATACAAGACGTACCTGTTGGCGGTGAACTACTTCCCGCGCACGCATCCGCGCCGGGATTGGGCTCCACCGGAAGGCCGTTCGGAGTTCCTGCGGGGACTGGCGACGCGGTGGTTCGGTGCGCAGTACGACGCGGCGAAGGGAACGCTGCGCTTCGATGGCGCGCACTACCGGGTGCGGGACGGCGTCTCGCCCATCGACCGCGACGCGGCGGCTCATCCGCACATCGCCTACTTCGCGGAACGCAACCCCGGTCACGCCGAGGGCGAGGAGTTGGTGTGTCTGGTGGAGATCCGCGGCTGGGACCTGGCGAGGGCGCTGGCTCGAAGCGTCTGGGGCCAGCTGCGTCGCTGGGCCCGGCGGGAGCGGGACGCATCGCGAGTCCGCGTGGGGACGTGACGTGCTGACTTCCCGTGCGATGGTGTCCGCCACGATGGCGGCGCTGGTCTCATCCGCGCTGTCCGCGAATCCGCGTGGGGGCGAGGAGTGCTGACTTCCCGTGCGATGTTGTCCGCCACGATGGCGGCGCTGACGCCGTCCGCGCTGCGCTTCCGTCATGCGTTGCGCGAGCCGGAGGTCGCGCAGGCGGAGTGTCTGGCGCGCATCCTCCGCGCCGTGGAGGGCACGGCACAGGCGGAGCGGCTGCCGCACTTCGGCCGTATCCGCACCGCTCGGGAGTTCCAGGACGCGGTGCCCATCACCACGCCGGACACGGTGGCGGAAGATGTCGAACGCATCGCGCGGGGCGAAGCGCGGGTCCTCACTCGCGAGCCCGTGCTGCGCTTCGAGCTGTCCGGTGGTTCCTCGGGTGCGTCCAAGCGGGTGCCGGTGACGCAGGGCCTGCTGCGCGAGTTCCAGCGCGCGCTCGCGCCCATGCTGCACGAGGTCTTCTTGCGCCGCCCCGCGGTGCGCGAAGGCCCCAGCTACTGGTCCATCTCTCCTCTGGGCCGGAGACAGCACCGGACGTCGGGCGGCATTCCGGTGGGCTCGGCGGAGGACAGCGCGTGGTTCCCGCGCCCGTTGCAGCCGCTGCTCTCTCGCGTCTTCGCCGTGCCGGGCTCGGTGGGTCAGGCTCCCCACGTCGAACCGTGCCGTTACGTGACGCTGTGGTTCCTCGTGCGGTGTTCGAACCTGTCGCTGATCAGCGTCTGGAACCCCAGCTTCCTCACGCTCCTGATGGACGCACTGGAGCGGCACGGCGAGCGGCTCGCGGAGGACCTGGAGCGCGGCACGCTGCGGCCTCCTGAACAGGACGCGGACGGCACACCCGTGGCTAGCGACCCTGCCTGGACGGCGCTCGTGCAGGGGCTCCAGGGCGTGCGTGACATCCCGAGGGCCCAGGTGCTGCGCGCCGCCCTGCGCGACGGACGCACGCTCTGGCCAGGGCTCGCGCTCCTGAGCATGTGGACGGACGCCCAGGCCTTGCACGCCGTGGCTGGCGCATGCCGGCGCTTCCCGGGCGTCGAGGTCCAGGGCAAGGGCCTGCTCGCCACGGAGGGCGTCATCACGGTGCCCCTCTTCGAAGCGCCCGCGCCAGTGCTCGCGGTCCGGAGTCACTTCATCGAGTTCATGGACCCGGAGCGCCCAGACGCACGCCCACTCCTGGCGCACGAGCTGACGGCGGGCCGCACCTATGCGGTACTCCTCTCCACGTCCGGCGGACTGCTGCGCTACCGGCTGGGGGACCTCGTCCGCGTGGAAGGCTTCGTGCACGCGACGCCCTGTCTGCGGTTCCTCGGCCGAGCGGATGCCGTGTCAGACCTCGTGGGCGAGAAGCTCTCCGCCGCGCGAGTGGGCACGGTCCTGGACGCCGCGCTGGGCCCCACGCGTCCCGCCTTCGCCATGCTCGCGCCGGAGTGGGGGACACCGCCGGCCTACCGCCTCTTCCTGGAGACGGACCTGCCCACGAACCAGCTGGACGCCACGGCCGCGAACGTGGAGCGAGCCCTGTGCGAAGGCCACCACTACCGCTACGCACGGGAGCTGGGACAGCTCGGTCCGGTGCACGCGGTGCGCGTGACGCAGGGGGCCCGGCGTTACGAGGCCCGATGCATCCAGCTCGGTCAGCGCGCGGGCGACATCAAGCCCGTGGACCTGCACCGCCAGGCCGGCTGGGCGGAGTGGTTCGGAAGAGGGACATCATGACGATGCTCACGGTGGACCTGGACGCGGAGGCGGACCTCGCTCGCTGCGGCGCGCTGAAGGACTTCTGGTACGTGGCGTGCCTCTCCACGGAGCTGCCCGCGAACAAGCCCGTCGCGCGCACCGTGTTCGGCACGGGGCTGGTCCTCTTCCGCGGACCCGACGGCGCACCCACCGCGCTGCGCGACCGCTGCCTCCACCGCAACGCGCGTCTGTCCCAGGGCGACGTGTTCGACGGACGGCTCGGCTGCCCGTACCACGGCTGGGTCTACGACGCGTCCGGCGCGGTGGTGGAGATCCCCGCGCTGGGCCCTCCCCAACGTGGGGAGAAGCTGGACGCTCGCGCCTGCGCGCACGAAGGCCTCAAGCCCGCGCCCTGCGACCTGGGACGGCTTGCGCGCTTCCCCGCGCGGGAACAGGACGGGCTCGTCTACGTCTACCTGGGCACGGACGTCACCCACGCCCGCGCGGAACCCTTCCGCGTGCCCTACTGGGGCGAGCGCGGCTGGACCGTCTATTTCATGGTCACGCGCTTCGCGAACGGCGTGACGAACCTGGTGGAGAACTTCATGGACGTGCCGCACACGTCCTTCGTGCACCGGGGCTGGTTCCGCAATCCCACGCGCAAGCGCGTGCCCTCCACGGTGAAGCGCCACGCGGGCCGCGTGCGGATGACCTACCACCAGGAGGAGGACGCGCTCACGGGCCTGGGGCGGCTGTTCAACCCGCGCGGCCTGCCACTCGTGCACACGGATGAGTTCATCGTCCCCAACGTCACGCGCGTGGACTACCAGTGGGGAGACAGCGGCTTCGCCATCAACTCACAGTGCACGCCCATCGGGCCCACGGACACGCTCGTGTACACGGCCATCAGCTACCGGTTGCCGGTGGACGTTCCGGGTGCGTGGGTGGGCCGCGCGCTGACGCCGCTGGTGCGCTGGTACACGCGGCAGGTCATCCAGCAGGACGTCCGCATCATGGAGACGCAGCGCCAGGGACTGACGGATGGTCCCGGCGGCGGCGTGTACTCGGGCACGGAGGCGGACCTGCACCACGCGGACATCGAGGCGTACCGCCGCTGGCTTCGCGAAGGCGCGCACGGCTCCGGCCCCGAGGACGCGGAGCGCGACGTGGTCTTCTGGGTCTAGACCGTGCGGGAGGCCTGCTCCTCCTCGGCCTCCGAGGAGGGAATCAGCGCCAGGAAGTACCCGGAGAAGAAGGTCGCACCCAGGAAGACCCAGTGGATCAGCCCCAGGGTGAGCGGGAAGGGCATCGGGGGCAGATGCTCATGCGCCCACATCAGCGTCGCCATGGCGTTGGACGCATGGCACGCCACCGCCAGGCCCAGCGTGGCGCAGATCTGCACCACCAGCATCCACGTGTTGGCGGAGGAGGTCACCGGCCGGGCCAGGCTTCCCAACTGCTCGAGGACGCGCGGGTACACGAACTTCCGGAAGAGCGCGCCACAGGCCAGGCCCAACATCAGCGGGCCCGCGATCTCGATGATTGAATTGACGGCGTCCATGGCCGCGACCCTGCCAGAGGGCGCACGGCCAGTGCAAATCCACTCACCCCATGCGCCGCAGGCCCGGCAGGTCCTCCGGCCTGAGCACCCAGCGCGGCGGCTCCGGCGGCGACGTGCGCGTGCCCACCTGCGCCGCGGGGAAGCCCTCCACCAGCGCGTAGTCCGGGAACACCGCGCGCGCCTTCACCAGGCTGCCGGCGGCCACGTGGCAGCCCTTCCCCAGGTGACTGCCCTCGCAGAGGATGGCGCCGGGCTCCACCACCGTGCCCGCGCCCAGGTTGCACGCGTGCAGGATGCAGCCCGGGCCCACCACCACGCCCTCATCCAGCACCAGCATGGTGTCCGGCTGCAGGTGCAGCACCGTGTTCTCCAGAATCTGCACCCGCGCGCCAATGCGCACCGGACCGTTCAGGTCGCCGGTGATCTTCACGCCCGCGCCAATGATGGCCCCCGCGCCGATGACCACGTCACCGGACACCTCCGCGGAGGAGAAGAGGGTGGCGGTGGGGTGGACGAAGGGGTGACGGTCGCGAAAGGCGTACAGCTGTCCCATGGGGGCGTCCTCGGCGCGGTCTCGCGCGGAGAAAGGGGTCAATGGAGCGGCGGGCAGCGACAGGTCGCCGCCCCGGCGCTGCTGCAGGTGGGTCAGGTCCTCGGAGGAGAGCATCCGCAGGACCTGTCCCGGCCGGCCCAGCACCACGGATTGATCCGGCACCGTCATGCCCGGCGGCAACACCGTGCCCTCTCCCACCAGGCAGCGGTCGCCCAGTGTCACGCCGGGCATCAGGATGGCGCCGTCGCCGATGTCGCACAGCGACCCCACACGCGCACCCATCACGAGCGAGCGCGGACCGAGCACGGTCTTCTCTCCGATGGACGTGGGCCGTTCGGGAGTGCCCACCACCACCGCGTCCTCGCGCAGCGTGGAGAAGGCCCCCAACATCACGGAGCCTCCCACCGAGCGCACGACGGCGCCTCGGGAGATGATGGCCCCGGGCCCCACTTGCGTGGAGCCCAGCAGTCGCGCGGACGAGGCCAGGGTGAAATGAGGACCTACCGCGGTGGGCAGGAGAGAAGCGGTCGCGGGTAAGGGACTCATCGGGATGCAGCAAGCTACTCCCGGCTCTCCCAAGGGCATGTTGTCCAAAGGCACGACGCAGCCGTCCAGCAGCGGACGCTCACCTGCTGGCTCGATGAGGGTGGGTGCGGCACCTTCAGATGTCAGGAGTGGGTGGCAGCGGGCGTAGGAAGCCGCGTCGCTGGGCGCCACGTGTGGGCGTTTCGCGGTAGGAAGTCCCCTCGCTCTCGAAAGGCCTCACCCCGTGGAAGAGACACCGTTGGCGGACCGCCACGCCCAGGCACCCGAGCCCGTGGCCAGCCGCGACGCCGTGAACAAGGGGCTGTGGTCCCTCGTGAAGGAGGCCCTGCACGGCTCGGAGCAGGACCTCACCCAGCTGCCGCTCGGGAGGGCCATCTTCCTGCTGGCCGTGCCCATGGTGCTGGAGATGTGCATGGAGTCGGTGTTCGCCGTGGTGGACGTCGCCTTCGTCGGCCGGTTGGGCGCGGAGGCGGTGGCCACGGTGGGACTCACCGAGGGCATCCTCACCATCATCTACGCGGCCGGCATGGGCCTGAGCATCGGCGCCACGGCGATGGTGGCCCGGCGTATTGGAGAGAAGGACGCGGAGCGCGCGGGACGCACGGCGGTGCAGGCCATTGGCCTGGGGGTGATCATCTCCACGGTGCTGGCCGTGGCGGGCATCATCTTCGCCCGGCCGATGATGGAGGCGCTCGGCGGCTCGCCTTGGGTGCTGGAGCACGGCGTGGGCTACACGCGCGTGATGATGGGCGGCGTGGTGAGCATCCTGCTGCTCTTCCTCATCAACGCCATCTTCCGGGGTGCGGGTGACGCGGCCATCGCGATGCGCGTGCTGATGCTGGCCAACGGGCTCAACATCGTGCTCGCGCCGTGTCTCATCTTCGGCTGGGGGCCGTTTCCGGAGATGGGCGTGGTGGGCGCGGCGTGGGCCACCACGCTGGGCCGGAGCGCGGGCGTGGTGTACCAGCTCTTCCGGCTGGTGCGGTCCAACGGCCGGCTCCAGATTCGGCGCGAGCACGTGTCGCTGGAGCCCGCGACGATGCTCGCGATGCTGAGGCTGTCGAGCGCGGGCATGGTGCAGGCGCTGGTGACCACGTCCAGCTGGGTGGTGCTGGTGCGCATCGTGTCGTCGTTCGGCAGCACGGCGCTGGCGGGCTACACCATCGCCATCCGCATCGTGATGTTCGCGCTGCTGCCCGCGTGGGGCCTGGGCAACGCGGCGGCCACGCTGCTGGGGCAGAGCATGGGCGCGGGGGACCCGGAGCGGGGCGCGAAGGCGGTGTGGCTGGCGGGCAAGTACAACCTGATGGTGCTGGGCACCATCGGCGTGGCGTTCTTCATCTTCGCGCATCCGCTGCTGGGCGCGTTCACGACGGATGCGGCGGTGGTGGACGAAGGGGCCACGGCGCTGCGCATCTTCAGCCTGAGCTTCCTGTCGTGCGCGTACGGCATGGTCATCACCTCCGCGTTCAACGGCGCGGGGGACACGCGCACGCCCACGCTCATCGACCTGGGGTGTCTCTGGGTGCTGGAGCTGCCGCTGGCGTGGGTGCTGGCCCATCCGGTGGGCCTGGGCTCGGTGGGCGCGTACTGGGCGGTGCCGGCGGCCTTCGCGTTGATGTCCGTGCTGGGCATCGTGTTGTTCCGGCGCGGGCGCTGGAAGACGCGCGTGGTGTGAGCGTCAGGGCAGGCAGATTTCGAAGCCGGTGCGTCCCCCGGGGAAGGTCCTCGGGGGGCGCGACGCGGGCGTGACGGCGTAGAGGTGGAAGTCCAGCCTCCGCTGGATGAAGCCATCGAAGGCCGAGGCCAGCGGGTCACTGGCGTCCTGCTGCACGGTGAAGAAGTGGAAGCCCCGGCCGTGGAACGCGGCGTAGACGGCGTCCAGCAGCGCGCGCAGGACGCCAGGGTCCTCCGAGGGGATGCTGGTGTTGCAGAGGTAGAAGTAGCGGAAGTCGCCGCCGGGCGCGGGCAGGCGGGGCGCGCCGGTGACGGTGGCGAGCGCGTTGAAGCCCCGGCGGACCCACTTCATGCCGCCCCGGTACGCGAGCACGCGGTAGCGCTTCACGGCGTCGGGGTTCCACGCGGAGGTGCAGCCGACGAGGTTCCCCGCGGGGTCGAACGCGAGGAACGAATCCTCCACGCGAAGCCGCGGCCAGTGCGCGAGCCGGTGCTCCAGCTCACCAGTGTCGAAGCGGTAGCCGAAGGGGCGTTGACGGTGGTCCGCGTCCAGTAGCGCGGCCATGGCGGGCACGTCCGCGGCGGTGGCCTGGCGCACGGTGTATCGGCTGGGGCGCGGCTTGCGGCGCAGCACGAACTGGAGCGAGACGGCGGAGAAGGCGCGCATCAGGTGGTAGTGCGGCTGCGCTTCCCGGGACGCGCCACGACGCACGAGCGCCTGGAGCGCGGCCGCGTTGGAGGCCATGACGGCGGTGAGGAACACGTCCACGCCGTGGCGGCGGGCGGTCTCCTCCAGGACGGGGCCATAGAACCGGGCCAGGCCCCGGGCGCGGCGCGCGGAGAAGCGGGTGCGCAAATCGCCCAGGTAGCCCACGCGGCACGGTCTGCCTTCCAGCCATCCGTCGCGGACGTGGATGGCGCCCATTCCGTCCAGGCGGGATGTTTCACCGTGGGCCCAGACCTCCGCGTCACCTCGCTGCATGGCGAAGAGGCCGAAGTAGTCCGGCGACCGCTGCGTGCTGAGCACCAGGTCCCCGGTCATGGGCACGTCGCCGAACAGGTCCAGCAGCGCGGCGTTGTCGTCCCGGGTGGCTCGGCGGAGGGGGCTCATGGGTCACGCGGCAGCCTATGCGACGCCGGGATGGACTTCCGCCCCCGCTTCCCCTGCGCCACATTGCGGGCCTTCACTCGCCGCACGGGGAGGACGTCATGGGGCTGTTGGGGTGGATCATCTTCGGCTTCTTCGCGGGGCTCATCGCCCGGGCCGTGCTGCCGGGGAACCAGCGCCTGGGGTGCATTGGCACCACGCTCCTGGGCGTCGCCGGGGCCTTCGTGGGCGGCTTCCTCACGTCCGTCTGGCGGGGCACCGACTGGCGCGACCCGGAGCCCACCGGCTTCCTGGGCGCCATCCTGGGCGCCATCGTCCTGCTGCTGGTCTCCCAGGCGGCCTTTGGCGGTCGTTCCTCCCGGTAGGACCCTTCCAGCGCTCCCAGGCCGGGAATCCGGGGCCGTCCCACCGGTTGGGGGGCCGGCGGCCGGTTGTCCTACCTGCATGGACCCCCATCCGGGGAAAGCACGGTTCCCAAGAGGATGCCGGGCACTTTCTGTAGTAGACCGCGCCCCAGGCATGCAGCGGGGGGCGGTCGGCCGCCGCTGAGCCAAAGGAAAGGCGACGACATCATGATGAAGAAGACGATCCTGATCGCGGCGATGCTGAGCCTGACGGCCTGCCAGGGCCAGGGAGCGAAGCCGGGCGAGACCTCCGCCACCGGCACCTCCACGGCGGCGGCCACCGCCGGTGCTCCTCAGACCGAGGAGCAGAAGACGCTGTACGCGCTGGGCCTGTCCATCGGCCGCAGCATCAGCGTGTTCGACATGACCCCGCAGGAGCTGGAGTTCGTGAAGGCCGGCCTCACGGCCCAGGTCACCGGTCAGAAGACCGACGTGGACCTGGAGACCTACGGCCCCAAGCTCCAGGACCTCGCGCGCGAGCGTTCGCTGCGCAAGGCCACCGCGGAGAAGGAGAAGTCCGCGAAGTTCCTGGAGGAGAAGGCCAAGGAGCCCGGCGCGGTGAAGACCGAGTCCGGCCTCATCTACAAGGAGACCCAGGCGGGCACCGGTCCCCAGCCCCAGGCCTCCGACATCGTGAAGGTGCACTACAAGGGCACGCTCGCGGACGGCAAGGAGTTCGACTCCTCCTACAAGCGCGGTGAGCCCACGCAGTTCCCGCTCCAGGGCGTCATCAAGTGCTGGACCGAGGGCCTCCAGAAGATGAAGGTCGGCGGCAAGGCGCAGCTCGTGTGCCCCTCCCCAAGCTCCAGGACCTCGCGCGCGAGCGTTCGCTGCGCAAGGCCACCGCGGAGAAGGAGAAGTCCGCGAAGTTCCTGGAGGAGAAGGCCAAGGAGCCCGGCGCGGTGAAGACCGAGTCCGGCCTC
>NZ_RAWF01000186.1:0-19804 GCF_003612075.1 Corallococcus sp. CA041A | reverse complement strand
GCTGGAGGGGGTGGGGGGACGGACGCACCTGGTGGCGTGGTTCGTGCCCCGCGGAGAGTGGGTGTACCGGCTCGTCTTCACCTGGCCACAGGCCTATCCCGCATACGCGCGGGTGGCGGAGCGGATGACGGCGGACGTGCGCTTCGAGGAACCCGCGAGCCTGCGGGTCGCCCGGGCCCGGGCGTTGCTGGTGCCGGGCGTGGCGGGGCCGCTGCGGGAGCTGGGGCATGCGCTGCGGCGGTGGGGGCTGCCGGCGGATGCGGTGGAGCCCCTGGCGTCGGCGGTACGGCTGGCGCCGACCCAGGTGGACACGCGCGTGGAGTTGGCCCGCGCGTACTTCGAATCCGGGCAGGTGGAGGCGGGCTGTTACTCGGCGGCGGAGGCCCGGGTGTACGGCCCTTCCGACACGGGCGCGCTGGAGGCAGGCGTGCGCTGTGCCCTGGCGCAGGGGGATACGGCAGAGGCCTTGCTGCGCCTGGAAGAAGCCCGCCGCGTGGACCCTCGGGATGCACGCCTGCGCGCGGCCGAGGGTGCCTTGAAGGCGGCGGTCGAGGCGCCGGGGCCGGCTCCCCAGAGGCGGTGATGCGGAAGTTCAGCGCTCGCCGAACGGGCGCACCGCGAGCCCCGCGCCCAGCATCCCCTCGTCGCGCCGGTAGAGGCCCGCGTCGTTCCGCACGCCCGTGGCCGTGAGCCGCGCGAACACCGGCGTGTCGTTGACCGCGAGGAGCACGTGCTCCAGCGCGACCTCGCCCCGCGCCCGGAAGTGGGAGCCGCCGTCGAAGTCGAAGCTCCAGCCGGCGAGCCCCGTCGCGCGCAGGGCCCACCTGCCATCCCGCGTCTCCCAGCCCGCGTCGAGCAGCAGGGACGTGAAGGGGGACACTTCGTTGCGCGTGCCCTCCGGTGAATGTCGCAGCGCATGGCTCGCGGCGGGGCCCACGGCCAGCCAGCCCCACTCCGTGTTCGTGCGGAGTGGATCCAGCAGCAGTCCCACGCGGCCTGTCTCCAGCGTCCAGCCCGGACCCTCCCAGACGCGCCGCTCCAGGTGCGCCGCGCGCAGGGCGAGGGCCACGTCGAACGGGAAGGGGATGTGCCGGGGCCGGCCGATGGTGACGAGCAGGGAGCCTTCCTCCACGTGCCTGCGCAGCAGGCCGTCGTACGCGGTGAAGGTCAGCCCCTTCTGCTCGCCGTTCCACGCCTCCGTCATGAGCAGCCGGTGCGAGTTGATCCACAGCGAGTCCGCCTTGCTGTCGCTCGAGCGCACCGTGCGGACAAGCAACCCCGTGCGCACGGCGAGGGCCTCCGCGTCGTCCTGCACGCGCAGCGCGGTGCCCAGCACCCAACCGGTGCCGGGGTCGAAGCAGGTGGGGAACGTCTTCCCGGCCGCCGTCTGCCCCTGGCAGGACAGGCCGGGCGCGGTGCCCAGGAGCAATGCCAGCGCGAGCGCCACCATCCCGGACCTAGCCCTTCCCGGGAGAGGACGTCGGCGCGGACCTTCTGGCCGGGGCCCACAGGGAGAAGCGCAGGCCCGCTTGCGCGGACCACTCCCAGCCGGCGGGCGCGTTCGCCACGTCATCGCGCCACGTCCCGCGTCCGTCCAACGTCACACTCACGGGCTGGTCGTTGATGGCCAGGGCGATGACCTCATAGCTCGCGCGCAGCCGCAGCCGCTCCGGACGCAGGGGCCGGCCCGCCACGGCTTGTGCGAGGAGCACCTTCTGCGCCTCGACGCCGAAGCGCACGTGGTGGAAGCCGTCCCGGTCCAGGGTGAGGTCCCCCTCCAGCGCCGCCGCGGGAACGAGCGTGAAGAAGCCGTTCGTCCGGTCGCGCTCCAGGGCGGGACCGGCCCGCAGGCGCACGTAGGAGACGAGGTCGCTCGAGTGCCACAGGTCCAGCGTCACGTCTGTCGCGGCCACGGTGAGGAAGTCCGCGTGCACGTTCTCGCGGCGCACCTGTTCGCCGTGGAGCACCTCCATCCAGAAGCCCAGGTTGGCGTAGATGTCGAAGCGCCGGGGGCGGCCGTAGAAGGTCGTCACCCGGAAGAGCGGCGCGTCATTCTGGCTGCGGAAGTCGTAGCGCAGGAGCGTGGCCTCGTAGGAGGGCGCGTCCCCCAGGTACAGCTCCGTCTCCAGCAGCGTCATCCGGTGCAGCCGGTCCGAGTCCCCCGGCCACTCCAGGTCCACGCCGAAGTCCACCCGCACGCGTTCCTCCAGGCGGTCCGTCTCGCGCATCCAGCGCGGCGCCCAGGCCCCGCCCACGTAGACGCGCCGGTGCAGGTCGAAGTTGTACTGGAGCACCCGCCCGCGCTCGTCGCGGTACCAGCCCGGCGGCGCCTCCGCGATGGCGGGCACCAGGCGGTACTGGCGCACCGTCTCCGTGGGCATCAGGTTCGGCACGCACCCGTCCACCCGCTGCAGGGGCTGGTCCTTCTCGTGGCCCTCCGAGTCCAGCTCATAGGCGGGCGACACCAGGCACTCCATCTTCACGTCGTCGCAGCGGGCGCGCCACGCTCCAGAAGGAACGTCGGGCGTGGGCGGCAGGGCGAGGCACCGCACCTGCCCGTCGTAGGGCTGCTGGGGAGACGACGCGTTCGGGACGGCCATCTGGAAGTCCCACGGCTCCGGCTCCGCGGGAGGCTCCGGCGTCGCGGCCGGCGCTGCTTCCACTGGCGTTCCGACCGGAGCTTGCGGAGCCTCCGGTGCTTCCGGCGCCTCCACCTGCCCCAGCAGGAGGGCGCATCCCAGGGTCACCGCTGAAACCAGCATCACTGCTCCTCGTCGAAGTTGAGCGGCCCTTCGCGTTCCGGCCACGCGGTCAGGCTTGGTGATGGGGGGCCCTTACAAGGCCCGTGCCCCTGGCCGGAGCACGGCCTTTCGCGGACTTGCCCGTGCGGCTGTGCAGGCGCCTGCACAGCCCCTGTGCACGCGGAAGCGCGTGCGCTGGCGCGAGAACGACGCACCCCCTTCCAGGTCGGTCGACCGGCGGGGGTGGCGGGGATATAAGCCCCCCGGCCCCATGGGGTTCACGGTGGCCCGTCCCGGACGACGAAGGAGCACGCGCGCGTGGCAAGCGACGTCGAAAAGAACTCGCAGGGGGATTCCACCTTCACCCAGGCCATCCTCGGTGATGACACCCTGACGTCTTCATGGGGGCGGCGGTGGCTGGCCCTGTCCTTCAGCGCGCGCGTGGTCCTGGCGACCGCGGGCTTCGCGGCGCTGCTCTTCGTGCCCTACCTGGGCGCGGTCGGCCTGTGGGACCCCTGGGAGACGCACTACGGCGAAGTGGGCCGGCAGATGATCCAGCGCGCCGACTACGTCTATCCCTTCTGGGAGAACGCGTGGTTCTTCTCCAAGCCGCCGCTCACCATGTGGATGCAGGCGCTGGGGATGAACATCGTCGGCGCGCTCCGGGGCGACGGCGCCATGGGGCTCTACACGGAGTGGGGCATGCGCATGCCCTTCGCGCTCCTGAGCATCACCGCCGTGGCGCTCCTGTCGCTGGCGGTGGCGCGCACCGTGAACATGCGCGCGGGCCTGGCCACGGGCTTCGTGCTGGCCACCATGCCGCTGTACTTCCTGCTCACCCGGCAGACCGTCACCGACACGCCCTTCGTCACCACCTTCGTGTGCGCCATGGCCTGCGCCATCATCGGGCAGTTGGATGACACCACGAAGCACCGCGCGGGCTGGTGGTACGCGTTCTACGTCTTCGCGGGCCTGGCCACGCTGGCCAAGGGCCTGCTGGGCGTGGGCCTGCCGGCGGTCATCCTGGTGCTGTACGCGGCCGCTGGCGTCATCCCGTGGACCCGCGAGAGCCTGGAGGCGCACCTGCGCTGGCTCACCAGCGGCGAGGTCCGCGCCCAGGTGCGCGCGGGCACGCGGGCCATGCCCGTGCTGTGGGCGCAGATGTACCGGATGAAGCTGGGCACGGGCATCCTCGTGTTCGCGGCGGTGGCGGTGCCCTGGTACCTGACGCTCGTGCTCTTCGACGGCGTGGACGACGAGGGCAAGCTGTTCTGGTACCGCTTCTTCATCCACGACCACCTGAACCGCCTCACCGCGGGCGTGCACACCACCACGCCGGGCGGGTCGTTCACCTACTTCATCGAACAGGGCGGCTTCGCCATCTTCCCGTGGGTGGCGCTGCTGCCCGGCGCGTTCGCGGTCGTGTCGCGCCTCAAGCTGCGCTCGCGGGACAAGGCGGACCACCTGGCGCTCATCGCCGTGCTGTGGGTGGCGTTCGCGTTCTACCTGCTGGCCTCCAGCGCGACGAAGTTCCACCACTACGTGTTCCCGGTGCTGCCGGGCCTGGCCATCCTCATCTCGCTGTTCGTGGACCGGCTGTGGAAGGACGGCGTCTCCGAGCACGCCGTCAGCCTCATCTTCGGCCTGATCCTCTTCATCCTGGTGGGCAAGGACCTGGCGGAGAACCCCAAGGACTTCACCGACCTGTTCGTCTACAACTACGATCGGCCCTATCCGCAGGACCTGGTCACCAAGCCCATCGCGTTCTTCTCCTCGCGCCCGCTGTGGATGGGCGACCTGGTGACGCTGGTGCTCCTGGCCTTCGGCGTGTACCTGGCCTTCGACGCGTTCTCCTCCAAGGCGAAGCTGGAGCGTCCGGCGGCGGCGCGCGCGGTGGCGCTGGGCCTGCTGCTCACCGGCGGGGCCACGCTGGCGGCGGTGGCCACGCAGGGGCAGGTGTCCGCGATGGGGCTGTGGGGCGTGGCGCTGGTGGCGCTCGCGGGCTTCCTCATCTGGCAGGCGTCACGGCCGGAGGAGGCGCCGGGGCGCACGGTGCTCCAGGCGGTGGGCTTCGGCCTGGCGCTGGTGGGCGTGGCGCTGGCGGTGCGCGGCTTCAAGGGGCCGCCCGCGTCGGACGCGCTGTTCAAGGCCCTGTCCGGCACCATCAACGTGAAGGTGGGCATGGGCTTCGCGTTCGGCGTGGCCGGCGTGCTGGCGGCGGTGGCCGCGCTGCAGCGCTCGCGCGTGCTGCTGTTCAGCACCTTCTGGGGCCTGGCCGCGGCGTTCGCGCTCTGGTTCAACTGGGGCCACTGGGTGGACCTGTCCCACCACTGGACGCAGCGCGACCTGTTCTGGCGCTACTACGACCAGCGCAAGGCGGGCGAGCCCATCGCCGCGTACATGATGAACTGGCGCGGTGAGACGTTCTACTCGCGCAACACGGTGGAGCAGTTCCGCGCCAACGACGCCAACACGCGCATGCGCCAGTACGCGGCGCGGCCCGGCCGTGAGTGGGCGCTGGTGGAGCACAACCGCGTGAACCTGCTGCGCACCGCGGTGGGCTCCGACAAGACCGTCACCCTCGTGGACCGTGACATCAACAACAAGTTCGTCCTGGTGACCATCGAGTGAGCATCCTCGTCCCGCCCCCGCTCGCGGAGGCCCCCGCGAAGGGAGGCCTGCGCGTCCGCGGTCTGGCGAAGCGCTTCGGCGAGCGCACCGCCGTGGAGGACCTCACCTTCGACGTGCGGCCCGGCGAGGTGTTCGGCCTGCTGGGCCCCAACGGCGCGGGCAAGACGACGACGGTGCGCATGCTGACGGGGCTGCTCAGGCCCTCCAGCGGCGACGCGGAGGTGTGGGGCCACTCCGTCACGCACGACGGCGAGTCGCTGCGCAAGGTGGTGGGCCTGCTCACCGAACAGCCCGGGCTCTACGACCGGCTCACCGCCCGGGAGAACCTGCGCTTCTTCATGAAGCTGCATGAGCTGGACGAGTCCGTCGCGTGGCCCCGGGCGAAGCACTACCTGGATCGCTTCGGGCTGGGCGGCCGCGAGGACGACCCGTGCGGCGGCTTCAGCAAGGGCATGCGGCAGAAGCTGGCCATCGTGCGCACGCTGGTGCACGACCCGCGCGTCATCTTCCTGGACGAGCCCACCAGCGGCCTGGACCCGGAGTCCGCGCGCACCGTGCGCGACGCGGTGGCGGAGCTGGCCTCCGAGGGGCGCACCATCGTGCTGTGCTCGCACAACCTGGCGGAGGTGGAGCGGCTGTGCGAGCGCGTGGCCGTGGTGCGCCGCCGCCTGCTGGCGCTGGGGCCGGTGCGCGAGATGCGCCGCGCGGGCCAGTCACTGGACGTGCGCGTGGAGGGCGACGCGCAAGGCTTCGTCACCGCGCTGGCGGCGCTGCCCTTCCGGCCCAACGTGCTGGTGGAGGGCGGCCGCCTGCGGGTGATGCTGGCGGATGAATCCCAGGCGCCGGACGTGGTGGCGTGCCTGGTGCGTGCGGGGGCTCGCGTGCACAGCGTGGTGCCCGCGCAGCGGCCGTTGGAAGAGGTGTACCTGGACCTGCTGCGGGAAGAGGGGACGTGAGCATGGCCTTCCGGCCACGACGCGCGTTGGCGGTGTTCTGGAAGGACTGGCTGGACCTGCGCAAGAACGTGGGCCTGCTCGTGTCCATGGCGGTGCTTCCGCTGGTGATGGTGACGGTGCCCATCGGCGTGGTGTGGACGTACGTGCGGCAGCCGGACCACTCGGACCTGCGCACCGTGGCGCTCTTCTACGACCCCACGCTGCCTTTGGGCGCGAGCGCGGCGCGCTTCCTCGTCGACAAGTCGCTCACCGACTGGTTCGGCATGTTCCTGGTGATGCCCGTCTTCATCCCCATCCTCATCGCGTCCCAGAGCGTGGCGGGGGAGAAGGAGCGCCGCACGCTGGAGCCGCTGCTCGCGTCGCCGGTGTCCGCGGCGGAGCTGGTGGCGGGCAAGTGCCTGGCCGCGCTGGTGCCCGCGGTGGTGCTGACCTGGGTCGCCTTCGCGCTGTTCTGCGTGGGCGTGGACTGGGTGGCGTGGCCGCTGGTGGGCGCGCCGCTGATGCCCAATGCGCTGTGGGGCTTCGGCGTGTTCGTGCTCGCGCCGCTGTTCGCCTTCTTCGGCAACGGCGTCGCGGTGCTCATCTCCGCCCGGGTGAGCGAGGCGCGCATGGCGCAGCAGCTGGCCGCGCTGGTGGTGCTCCCGCTGGTGGGGCTGGTGGGAGGCCAGGTGGCCGGCGTGCTCAAGGCGGGCCCGGGGTACTACGCCATCCAGGGCGCGGTGGTGCTGGTGCTGGACTTCATCCTGCTGGCGGCCAGCATCCGGTTCCTGGACCGGGAACGTCTGGTCAGCCGCTGGGGTTGAGTCACTGGCGGGTTGGAGAGTGGACTGCCAGGGGGCCGGCCGGCCGGGCAGGCGCCCGTGAAGCTGTTATGTTCCGGGCAGGATGCCGGGGGAAGCGCACTGGCGCTTTCGCGCCGGCGGCCCCGCATTTAGGGGATGGGGTTACGAAGCTTTGAAGACCAGCCGCCCAGGCGGCCACGGAGGCGCTGAACAGACATGGGGATCTTCGACAGCATCAAGGGCGAGGCGCAGCGGAACTTCATCGCCCGCGCGGACAGCGCGAAGGGTGAGATCGTCTACAAGTATCCGGAGAAGAACGTCCGGATGAAGACGCAGCTCACCGTGGACGCGGATGAGGTGGCGCTGTTCGTCAAGGACGGCAAGGTGGAGGGGAAGCTGGGGCCCGGCCGCCACACCCTGGACACCAACAACATCCCGTTCCTGTCGCGCCTGCTGGAGAGCTTCACCGGCGGCAACATGTTCATGGCGGAGCTCTTCTTCGTCTCCAACCGTGAGCACACGGGCGTGAAGTTCGGCGGCCCCATTGGCGACGTGCGCGACCCGGAGACGGGCCTGGGCATCGGCACCATGGTGTACGGCGACTTCTCCATCCGCGTGACGGAGCCGGAGAAGCTGGTGGTGGGCCTGGTCGGCATGGGCCGCGCCACCAACGAGGAGTTCCTGGGCTGGTTCAAGGGCCAGGTGCTCAAGGTGACGCGCGACCGCACCGCCGAGCTGCTGGTGAAGAAGAAGTGGCCGCTGCTGGACGTGACGAGCGGCGCCTACGTGGAGGAGATGGAGCAGGAGATCCTCGCCGGCCTGAAGCCGCACGTGGACTCCTACGGCCTCACCATCGTCCGCATGGGCAACTTCGTCGTCAGCATCAAGCCCGAGGACGAAGTCACCCTGAAGAAGCTGTCCAAGGACGTCGCGTACTCGCGGCTGGCGGGCGGCTTCCAGCAGTACGCGCAGGGCCAGGCGATGCTCGGCGCGTCCGAGGGCATGGCCAAGGGCGGTGGCGGATCCGACGGCGCCATGCAGGGCATGGGCATGGGCATGGGGTTCGGCATGGCGCAGATGTTCGCCAACCAGCAGAACAACCCGCAGCAGCAGCGTCCCGCGGAGCCCGCGCAGGCGGCCGCTCCCGCGGACACGCGGAGCCCGGCTCAGCGCCTCAAGGAAATCAAGGAGCTGAAGGACGCGGGTGTGCTCTCCGACGAGGAGTACGCCGCCAAGCGCGCGGAGCTGATGAAGCTGCTGTAGTCCCGCTGCTTTCGCGCTGACGCATGAGGGCCCTGTCTCCTGCTTGGGAGGCGGGGCCTTCGCGCGTTTCAGGGGGCGGGTGTGCCCGGCACGGCGAGGCGCAGCTGTTCGTGCAGCGTCTCCGCGCGCAGGTAGAGGAACTGCACGTCGCCGAAGGCCAGCGTGGCGCCGTCGTGGAGCATCACCTGGGCCTTGAAGCCCAGGGGCGCGCCGTTGATGAAGGTGCCGTTCATGGACTGGGCGTCGCGCACGGAGAAGTCCCCGGCGCCCGCGTTCCAGCGCAGGGTGGCGTGGTGCTGGGAGACGGAGGGCTCCGGCACCATCAGGTCGCACGCGTCGGTGCGGCCCACGGTGAACTCCTCGCCGTCCTGGTTCGGCTGGAGGAAGTGCACCTCCAGGTTGTCGAAGTCGCGCAGCATGGCGAGCAGCCGCTCCTCCATGCGCGAGCGGTGCGCCATCCCCA
Source organism: Corallococcus sp. CA041A (assembly GCF_003612075.1). Taxonomy (NCBI): domain Bacteria; kingdom Pseudomonadati; phylum Myxococcota; class Myxococcia; order Myxococcales; family Myxococcaceae; genus Corallococcus; species Corallococcus sp. CA041A. The sequence goes on along the minus strand of NZ_RAWF01000186.1, from coordinate 10,968 downwards.
CCGTGCGCATGCCCACCATGCCCGGGGCCACCACGGCCTTGAAGGCGGCGTCCACGGGCTGCTGGATGAGGGCGATAGCGCCGGACGCGGCCCGGAAGGACTCCAGCGAGGCGCCCGCGAAGGGACGGAGCTGTTTCACGGACACCATGGCCCTGGACCCTACGTGCAACCGGCGGGGACGGGAAGGGCCCGGTGGGGCGTCGAGGCCATGCCTACGAGGCCAGCGGCGTGGCCTGGGCCCGGGGCATCTGGGGTACCGGGGCCGGCGCCGGTGCCGGCGGTGGGGCCGGCTGCGCGGGCGTGTCGTCCAACCGGCGCAGGTCCAGCTTCATGGGCACCTGGAGCGTGGTGCTCAGCCGCAAGAGCAGCACGTCCGGCGCGAGGCCGTTCTCGCCAATCGCCTGCGTCACCTCGCGCGCGGAGGGCGCGGTGCCCCGGGCCCAGAGCTCCTTGAGGAACGCGCCCGCCTCCGGTGCGCGCCACCACGCCGGGCCGAAGCGCGCCTTCAGCTGCCCCTGGAGCTGCCCCGCCAGGAACCACGCACGGAAGCTGTCCGCGGACTGGTAGAAATCCTCCTGGTCCACGAGGTAGCGCTCCACGTCGTCCGCGGTCATGGGCATGGCGCCCGTGCGCGCCATCAGCGCACGGTACAGTTCGCGCGGGTCCACGTCCGTGCGGCGGTGCAGCTCCAACTGGTAGAGCAGCCGGCCCGCCGCGTGGCGGATGAGGTACAGCTTGTGCGCGCTGGAGGTCGCCAGGTACTGGGCGCGCTTGTCGGCATCCCCCAGCACTCCCGCGTTCTCCTCCAGCCACACCGGGTCCTCCAGCAGGTCCTCGAAGAGCGCGGAGTACGCCTCGCCCACGGTGGGGTTGCCCAGCCGCGCCAGTTCGAAGCGCTGCTCCTGCGTGAAGGCCATGTGCAAGAGGTGCCCCACCTCATGCAGCACGCGGCCCTGGTGCAGCACTCCCGTGCCCGGCTTGAAGGACAGCCTCACGTCGGACGGCACCTTCACCGACAGCGCCAGCGGGCGCGGGTTCTTCCGCGGCAGGTCGCGCGCGTCCACCTTCACGTTGGGCAGCGCGTTCAGGTCGATGCCCAGCCCCGCCACCGTGGCCTGCGCCTTCGCCAGCGACTCGCCCTTGGGGAACGCGTCCTCCACCTCGCGCGAGCGGAACAGGCGCGGGATGTCCGCGCGGGTGATTTGCGCGAAGGGCAGCCCCAGCTCGCGCTGGGAGAGCCGCTCCATCACCAGCCGGTACGGCTCCTGGGTGGCCTGGAGCACTTCTTCCGCCAGCTGCGCCAGCCGCTCCAGGTCCGCCTGCCGCAGCTCGCTGCCGAAGGCCTCGTAGGACTCGAAGCCCATCTGCTGCACCAGCTCGCGGGTGCGTGACTCGCGGCGCAGGAGCGTCTGGTTGAGGCGGGTGAGCGCGGGCGTGGCCGCCGCGTAGAGCGCCTTGCGCCTGAGGGCGCTCTTCTCGTTGGCGAGCAGCCGCTCCAGGTCGTGGTAGCGCACCTCGCGCCCGTCCACGCTCATCTTGAGGGACGCCTCCAGGTTGGCGGAGGCGTCGTTGTGCTCGGCCAGCTCGCGCGACAGGAACTCACCGGCGAAGTGCCCGTGGAGCGCGGTGAGGGCGCGCAGTTCGCGCGGGTCCTTGGTCAGGTGCCGCAGCCGGTCGATGCGCCGCAGGTTCTCCAGGCTGAAGAGCGCCTGCTTGCCGCTGTAGGTGGCGGCGATGTCCACCGGTTTGCCCTCCGTCCAGAAGTCCCAGACGAGCCGGTGCTGCTCCTCCAGGAGGAGGGCGGCCTCCGTGGACAGGGCGTTCACTTCGCCGGTCAGCAGTTCTTCCTCGCTGGGAGGGGGGACCACCACCGGGGGCGGCGCCTTGTGACAGGCGCTCAGCAAACACATGGTGGCGGCGAGGAGGGACGGAATCCTTGGGGACATGGGCCGCCCATGTTACTTCCGACCCGCCGATGCCCAACGTAAACCCATGGCGAGCGGCCCGAGGGCGCCAGGGCCTCTACTCCGCCCTGCGACAGTTCTTCGCTGGCCAGGGTTACCTGGAAGTGGAGACGCCGCTGCTCGTGCCCACTCCCGGCATGGAGCCGTACATCTCCGCCTTCGAGACGCCCTTCGTCCCGGAGACGGACCTGGGCAAGGCCCGCACGCTCTACCTGCACACCAGCCCCGAGTACGCGATGAAGCGCCTGCTCGCGCAGGGCGCGGGGCCGCTGTTCCAGATCTGCAAGGTGTTCCGGAACGGCGAGGTATCCCAGACGCACAACCCTGAGTTCACGCTGCTGGAGTTCTACCGGCCGCACGCGGACTACCACGCCATCATGGACGACCTGGAGGGCGCGCTGGCTGCGGCGGGCCGGGTGGCGGCGGACGCGAAGGAGGGTGACCCTGTCGCGGACCCCGCCTTCTTCACGCGCACGCCGTACGAGCGCGTGACTGTGCGGGACGCGGTGCTGCGCGCCACGGGCGTGGACATCCACGTGCACTCGGACGGCGCGTCGCTCAAGCGGGCCGCGGACGCCGTGGGCGTGCACACCGGGAGCTCCACGTCCTTCGACGACGTCTTCTTCCACCTCTTCCTGGAGCGGGTGGAGCGGGGGCTCGGCCACGAGCGGCCCACCTTCCTCATCGAGTACCCCGCGTCCATGGCGGCACTGTCCCGGCTGAAGCCCGGCGACGGCCGCGTGGCGGAGCGGGTGGAGCTGTACGCGAAGGGGCTGGAGCTGGCGAACGGCTTCTCCGAATTGACGGACGCGGTGGAGCAGCGCGCGCGGCTGGTGGAAGAGCAGGAGCTGCGCCGCAAGCTGGGCCGCGCCGTGTATCCCCTGGACGAGCGCTTCCTGGAGGCGGTGGGCCGCATGCCCCCCGCCGCGGGCATCGCCGTGGGGCTCGACCGAATCCTGATGCTGCTGCTCGGGGTCCAGCGCATCGAGGACGTCCTCCTGTTCCCCGCACACGGGTTCGTCTGATGCTCAAGGTGCTCCAGACGGTGTTCGCTGGCACGGCCACGGTGGGTCTCACGGGCGTGACGTCCGCGGCGGTGACGCTGCTGTCCGGGTTGGATCAGCACCCGGCGGCGGACAAGGTGCTGCGCGCGTGGGCCCTCTCGGGGCTGGCGTCCGCGGGGGTGCGGCATGAAGCCTTCGGCCTGGAGAACGTCCCCCGCGAAGGCAACGTCGTCTTCGTGAGCAACCACCAGTCGCACTTCGACGCGATGGTGAACTTCGCGCACATCGACAAGCACACGCGCTACGTCGCCAAGGCGGAGCTCTTCAAGGTGCCGGTGTTCGGCCGGGCCTTGCGCGTCGCGGGCAACATCCCCGTGCAGCGCACCGGCGGCGCGAATGACCGGGCCCGGCTCCAGGAGGCCGTGACGGCGCTGCGCGAGCGGGTCAGCGTGCTGTTCTACGCGGAGGGCACGCGCAGCCCGGACGGCGAGCTGAGGCCCTTCAAGAAGGGCGCCGCCACGCTGGCCATCCAGGCGCAGGTCCCCGTCGTCCCCATGGCCGTCGCCGGCACCCGGCTCATCCTCCCCAAGGGCGGGCGGGCCATCCAGTGGGGCCAGCGGGTCGCGTTGGTGGTGGGCAAGCCCGTGCCCACCGAAGGGCTGACGTTGGATGACCGGGATACCCTTACCCGCCGCCTGGAAGAGGCGGTGGCAGGGCTGTACGCCGAGGCGCGCGAGCGCTCGGGAGACCTTTCATGAAGAAGAGCACCCAGACCCAGTCGCAGGCCCACCCCTGGCATGGCATCTCGCCCGGGCCGGAGGCTCCTGAAGTCGTCACCGCGTACATCGAGATCGTCCCCACGGACGCCGTGAAGTACGAGATGGACAAGGAGTCCGGCATCCTGATGCTGGACCGGCCCCAGCGCTTCAGCAGCCAGTGCCCCACGCTCTACGGCTTCATCCCGCGCACGTACTGCGGCGAGCAGGTGGCGAAGCGCTGCGCGGAGCGCACCGGCCACAAGGACATCCACGGCGACGGGGACCCCATCGACATCTGCGTGCTGACGGAGAAGGTCGTCTCCAACGGCAACCTGCTGGTGCACGCGGTGCCCGTGGGCGGCTTCCGGATGGTCGACGGCAACGAGGCCGACGACAAGATCATCGCGGTGCTGGAGTCGGACCTCGTGTACGGCGAGCTCCAGTACATCGCGCAGCTGCCGCGCCCGCTGCTGGACCGCCTGAAGCACTACTTCCTCACCTACAAGCAGATTCCGGGCGAGGGAAAGCGCAGCGTGGAGATCGCGGAGGTCTACGACCGGCAGGAGGCGCTGGAGGTCATCCGCCGCAGCATGCGCGACTACGACAAGCTCTTCGTGGAGCCGGAGGCGAAGCCCGCGAAGAAGTCCGCGCCGGCCGCGCGCCGCAAGACGTCCGTGGCGAAGGTGGCGGCCAAGGGCCGCGGCAACCGGAGCGGGAAGTAGCCGCTTCCTGAAGTCACGACGCGCGGGAAGGGCAGGGCCCCGAAGGGCCCTCTTCCTTTCACGCGTGGGCCGTGTGGGGCCCGCCTACGAGCGGCGGGCGCGCTTGGGCGCGGAGCTGGCGGCGCGCTTGCCCCGGGCCGGAGCGGGGGCCTTGCGAGCCGTCTTGGCCTTGGCGGCGGAGGCCGTCTTCGACACCTTCTTGGAGGCCGTCTTCGACACCTTCTTGGAGGCCTTCTTCGCCACGGTCTTCACGCGGGCGGCGGCCTTCTTGGCCACGGCCTTCACCTTGCCCACGACCTTCTTCGCGACCTTCTTCGCGGCCTTCTTCGCCGGGGCCACGGCCTGGCGTACGGAGGGCTTCTTGCCCGTGGCGGCCTTCTTGGCCGGCTTCGAGGCGGGGCCGGGGACGGCGGTGCCCCGGGCGGGGAGCTGGTCCACGAGCTTCTTCGGCGCGATGGCGCGGTAGCTCTCGTCGATCCACGCCTTGATGACGGGCACCGGCACCTGCGAGGCCTCGTCGAAGTGGGCGGTCACCCAGCCGCTCTTTCCCAGGCCGTACTCGGTGGGCTCGGTGAAGGGCAGCGTGAGGGCGGCGTCCTTGGAGTCGGGCAGCTTGGCGGAGAGGTTCAGCTTCTCGCCGTCGACGGTCATGAAGAGGAAGGTCTTGTCATTGACCTTCATCGCGCGGTGGCCCCAGGGGAAGTCCTCGTGGGCGCCGGGGTAGCTCATCGCATGTTCGCGCAGTACCGCTTCGACCTTCTGCGTCTCGTTCTCTGCGGGCATGGGCACCTAGCTTCGTTGTGGGTCGGGACAGCTTAACCGCACCTGTCGCATCCAGCGTATTCCCCAATGTGTCGGTTGCTGACGGAAAGACAGGTGACGGGTCACCCGTGGTTTCCCGCATCCGTCGGAGCCCTTGGTCCTAGGTACGGGGTGGGGGGCACGCATAGTCTCGGGGTCAACGATAAGGAGTCGCTTCCCGATGCCCCAGTCCCTGCTCGCCACGGATGGCTACAAGTTCAGCATGGCGGAGGCCGGCTGGCCCCTGCGGAAGGAAACGTTCTACTACTCGCACCGCAAGGGCGGGCCCCAGGTGATGCCGCTGGACCTGGCGGCCTGGGTGAAGAACCTCCTGCCGGAGCCGCAGCCGGACGACTACGCGTTCCTCGCCCGCCACGACTACGAGATGGGCGTGGGCTTCAAGGCGGCCATCCTGCGCAAGGCGCAGCTGTCCGTTCGAGCCATTCCCAGGGGCGCGCTGTTCCTGCCGCGCGAGCCCATCCTCACCATCACGGGTCCCTCCGCGCTGGTGTCCTGGCTGGAGCCGATGCTGTTGCAGCTCAACTACCGCGTCCAGGTGGCCACGCAGGCGCTGCAGGACCGCGAGGCGCTGGCCCGGACGCTGGCCACGGTGACGTGCGAGGAGGAGAAGCGCATCGCCCTGGAGACGCTGGACCAGGTGGGTGTGCGGGCCGTGTCCATCCAGGTGGACCCGGAAGGTTACGTGCGGCGGGTGCGGGCGCAGGTGCAGGAGCTGGTGGACGTCGTCGAGGACCCCTCGCGCATCTTCGAGGTGGGCCTGCGCGCGGCGACCTGTCTGGAGCAGCACGAGCTGGCCCTGCGCGCGTGCCAGGAGGCGGGCGTGCAGCGCACGAGCAACGTGGAGGGCGCACGCGTGCTGGGCATGATTCCCGTGGGCACCATGGGCCACGAGCACGTGCAGCGCTACGGCTCCGACGACGCGGCCTACCGCGCGATGCACGAGCGCCGGCCGCAGCGCTCCAGCTACCTGCTGGACACCTTCGACACGCTGACGTCGGGCATCCCCGCGGCGTTCAAGCTCATCGCGGAGGAGCCGCAGGGCGGGGACTCCATCCGGTTCGACTCCGGGAACAAGAAGCTCCAGTACCTGTACGCGGTGACACGCGCGCGCGACCTGGGCATCAAGCCGGTCATCATCCTGGAGGACGGCCTGGACGCGCAGATGACGCGCGAGTTCGAGGAGCTGCGCAAGCAGGTGGGCTGGGAGCCGACGACGCAGTTCTACGGCTACGGCGGCCACATCGTGGCGCGCACCATGTTCCATGCGCTGACGCGCGACCGGGTGGCGGCCATCTACAAGCTGTCGTGCTCGGGCGCGACGCCGGTGATGAAGTTCGGCAACGAGCTGGCGGAGGGCAAGCAGAGCGTGCCCGGGACGCCCATCGTCTTCCGCCGCCGCACGGGCACGGGGCCACTGGGACTGGTGGGGCAGGCGGGAGAGGCGACGCCCCAGGGCTACTTCCCGCTGATGGAGGCGGCACCGTCCATGCCGACGCTGGTGGGGACCGAAGGCCTGACGCCGGAGGAACAGCGCATCGGCTACACTGCCACCACGCAGGCGCTGGTGGAGTCCATCACCCGGCGCCACTTCCCGCAGGGCCGCTGACGCCAAGGGCGCGGTGGCGCTGAGGGGCCTGGAGAGCACGTCATGCCGCTGCCGCTTCCCCGGTTCCACGACGACGCACGTGTCGGCCAGCTCTACCTGGAGCGCGTGGCGGAGGTCTCCCAGGAGGCCTGGCGCTACGCCGCCGAGCACCGCGTGCGTCCGGCCCGCGAGGACAAGGTCCGCATCGCCGCGTTCGGCATCGACGCGCAGGTGGGCTTCTGCACCCCGGGCGCGAGCCTCTTCGTCCCGGGCGCGGTGGAGGACACGCAGCGCACGCTGCGCTGGCTGTACGCGCACCTGGACCGGCTGACGGGACTCGTCTTCTCGCTGGACACACACCGGGCCTTTCAAATCTTCCATCCGGCCTGGTGGAAGGACGCGGAAGGGCGTCCGCCCGCGCCCATGACGGTCATCACCGCGAAGGACGTGCGGGAGGGCCGCTGGCGTGCGACGCGCCATCCAGAAGAGAGCCTGGCGTACTGCGAGGGGCTGGAGGCGAGCGGCCGGTACGTGCTGACCATCTGGCCGTACCACGCGCTGCTGGGCGGGCAGAGCCACGCGCTGGTGCCCGCGATGTACGAGGCGAGCCTCTTCCACGCCCTGGTGCGCGACACGCCCACGCACTTCGAGCTGAAGGGCGAGCACCCGCTGACGGAGAACTACTCCGTGATGGCGCCGGAGGTGACGGAGGTGAAGGGCCAGCGCGTGGGCGAGTTCAACGCGCGGCTGATGGAGCACCTGCTGACGTTCGACCGCGTGTACGTCTTCGGGCAGGCCAGCTCGCACTGCGTGCTGTCCACGCTGCGCGACCTGCAGCAGTACCTGGAGCGCACGGACCGCTCGAAGCTTCGGAACATCTACATCCTGGAGGACGCGATGAGCCCCGTGCCCGCGCCTCCGTTGGAGCCACTGCCTCCGGCGCTGGACTTCCCGCGCCTGGCGAAGGAAGCGCTGGCGGGCTTCAAGGCCGCCGGGATGCAGGTGGTGCGGACGACGGATCCGATTCCGTAGAGCTGCGCTGCCTCTACCGGCCCAGGTGCGCGAGCGCCCACTTCGCGGTGGCGTCGCGCAGCGTCTCCCTGGCGGTGGCGCCCGGGCGGGCCTGTCCGTTCAGCTCCACCACCTCGCGGAAGAGGGACAGCTCCGGCCCGTTGTCCCGCTGCACGACACCCGCGAAGAGCACCACGTGCGTGCCCTGCGCGCGCGCCAGCCTCGCGAGCGCCACGGGGCCCTTGCCCATGGACGTCTGCCGGTCGAAGCGGCCCTCGCCCGTGAGCACCAGGTCCGCGAGCAGCACGCGCCGCTCCATCCCCAGCGCCCGCGCCACCAGGTCATACCCGGACGTGAGCTTCCCGCCTCCGAGCGCCGCGAGCCCGTAGCCCAGGCCACCCGCCGCGCCCGCGCCCGGGAGGTTCGCGGCGTCCTCGTCCACGATGCGGCAGAACGTGGCCAGCGCCGTCTCCAGCTCCTCCACCGCCGCCGCGTCCGCGCCCTTCTGCGGACCGAAGAGGCGGGCGGAGCCGTCCGCGCCCAGCAGCGGCGTCGTCACGTCCGTGGCGATGAGCAGCTCCACCTGCTCCAGGCGCGGGTGCTTGCCGCTCGCGTCCACGCGCGAAAGCCTGGCGAGGCTCGCGCCCCCCGGCGGCAGCGGCGCCCCGTCCGCGTCCAGGAAGCGGAAGCCCAGCGCCTCCAGCGCGCCCTTGCCGCCATCCGTGGTGGCGCTGCCGCCCAGTCCGACGATGAGCCGCTCGCACCCCGAGTCCAGCGCCGCGCGCAACAACTCCCCCGTGCCGTGCGTGCACGCGGCCCGCGCGTCCCGTTGGCTCTGCGGCACCAGCGCGAGCCCCGAGGCCTGCGCCATCTCCACCACCGCCGTGCGCCCGTCATCCAGCCACGCCCAGCAGGCGTCCACCGGCGCGCCCATGGGGCCGCGCACGATGAGCTTGCGGCGCTCGGCCCGCGGCGTGCCCGCGAGCAGCGCGTCCAGCGTGCCCGGACCTCCGTCCGCGAGCGGCGCCACGTCCAGCACCACGTCCAGCGAGGCCTGCCGCAGCCCCTCCGCCATGGCGTCCGCGGCTTCGGCCGCGCTCAAGGTGCCCTTGAACTCCTGGGGCGCAAGCAGCCAGCGAGGGGGAATCATGCTCGGGCACCTACGGGCTTGGAACGCGCGGACACGGGGGGACTCCGGTGGGCGCTCCGCCACCGCGTCTGCAGCATGGACGTCATCGTTCCTCCCGGGCCGGGGCGGTACTGACCCCGGCATACCATTCCAGGAGGGGACGTGGCCCCCGCAGCGACGGCATCACGCGCTGTGAAATCCGCTCCAACCGCAGGAGGAGCTTGGACACCTCGTCCGACGGCTGCCGGGCGGGGCCCTGGATGCGCTGACAGAAGAACGTGCGGCACCCGAACGGCCGGTCCGCGTACACGGTGCAGCGCAGGCCCGCGGCGTCCAGGTAGGGGCAGGCGCCGTCGGCGCGAGGGGACGGGAGGGGCTTGCTGCGCTTGAGCAGCTCCCACTCCGGGAGCCACAGCCAGGGCTGGCGCTTCGTGACGGCCAGCTGGCAGCACTCACCGCTCGCGGGGCACGAATACGGGGCATACGCCTCGTCCGCCTGGCGGTAGACGGTGCGTGTCTCCTGGAGGGCGCGCTCCAACGCCCGCGTCCCGGACGCGGGGGTCTCGTCGTCTGCGTCGTCCCAATCCCGGCGCGCCATGACTGAACCGTTCCCGCACGTCGGGGTCCGCTCGATGGACCCCTTGGATGGGTCCTACCCTATCTCACAACATGCGCAGGACGAAACATTTGAGGTAGCGCGTCTCGCGCAGGTTGAGGAGGACGGGGTGGTCGCGGCCGGCGCCGCGGCGCTCGATGATCTGCACCCGGCGCTTCGCGTCCGACGCCGCGGAGGCGAGCATCTCCTCGAAGCCCTGCTCATCCACGTGGTACGTGCAGCTCGCGGTCACCAGGATGCCGCCGGGGCGCAGGAGCTGGAAGGCGCGCAGGTTGAGCTCCTTGTAGCCGCGCAACGCCGCCGGAATCGCGTCCTTGTTCTTCGCGAAGGAGGGCGGATCCAACACGATGGTGTCGTAGCGCTTGCCCTCGTCCACCGCGTCGCGCAGGAAGTCGAACGCGTTGGCCGTCACGACCTCCAGGTTGGAGAGCTTGTTGGACTGGGCGTTGTCGCGCAGCTGCGCGGAGGCGGACTCCGAAATCTCCACCGCCGTGACGTGCTTGGCGCGCGTGGCCAGCTGGAGCGCGAACCCGCCCACGTAGCTGAAGCAGTCCAGCGCCTCGCCGAAGGCGTAATGCGCCGCCATCACGTGGTTCTCACGCTGGTCCAGGAACGCGCCCGTCTTCTGGCCCTCCAGCAGGTCCGCGCGCATGCGCACCAGGCCCTCGTCGAAGGACACGGGGCCCGGCGGCAGCGCACCGCGCAGCAGGCCCTTCTCCGGGAGGAGGCCCTCCAGGTGGCGCACGCTCACGTCGGAGCGGTTGACCATGCCCTTCGGGTGGAACTGCTCCTCCAGCAGGTCCGCGATGAGCGCCTTGCGCTGCTCCATGGCGGGGACCAGGAACTGCACGCTGAGGTAGTCGCCGTAGCGGTCCACCACGAGCCCGGGCAGGCCGTCCGCCTCGCCGTGCACCAGCCGGTACGTCGTCTCGCCGGGCAGCGCCAGCTTGCGCAGCGCTTCGGCGGACTGGAGGCGCTGGCGGAAGAAGTCCACGTCCACCGCGACGTCGTCGTTGGTGAGCCAGCGCAGCGAAATCTTGGACTGCTTCGAATAGAAGGCCTTGCCCATGAACCAGCCGCGGCCGTCCACCACGCGGACGACTTCACCGCCCTGGAGGCCGGGGTCGCCGTTGAGGTCCGCGCGGTAGATCCACGGCGGGCCCGCGAGCCACCGGTCGGAGCCGCGGCGCAGGAGCATCACCTGGGGCGTGCCGTCCGGGCCCAGCTCTGGCGACGTGCGGTCCGGCCGGAGCTTCTCGGGGCGATGGCCGTGCTTCTCCGGGCGCTGGCCGGGCTTCTCCGGGCGCTGGCCGGGCTTCTCCGGGCGCTGGCCGGGGTTGCCGCCGCGTCCGGGGGG
>NZ_RAWF01000185.1:0-19864 GCF_003612075.1 Corallococcus sp. CA041A | reverse complement strand
CCCCTCCCCCTCCAAGGGCTTTCACGCCGGAGGGTCGTCCGGTGAAGGACCTCCCGGGATGGGCGCCACGACAGCCGGGGATGCCAGGGAAGCCGACTCCTCCTTCAGGCGCTCCAGCGTGGTGCGCGCGGCTGCCTGCTCGGCCTCCTTCTTGTTCCGGCCGCTGGCTCGGGCGTACACGGCCTCCCCAATGCACACCTCCACCTCGAACACCTTGGAGTGCTCCGGGCCCGTTTCCGCCACCACGCGGTAGCGCGGCGACAGCTTGAGCTTCTCGTGGGCCAGCTCCTGGAGGAGCGTCTTGTAGTCCAGGCGGCCCGCGCCGGAGGCCACCTCCTCCACCAGCTCCCCGAAGATGCGGTCCACCAGGGACAGCGCCGGCTCCAGGCCGCCGCTCAGGTACACCGCGCCCAGCACCGCCTCCATCGCGTCCGCGAGCAGCGAGTTCTTGTCGCGGCCTCCGGACTGGGACTCGCCTCGGCCCAGCAGGAGCAGCTCGCCCAGGCGCAGGCTCCGGGCCACGCGGGCCAGGCCCTCCTCGTGGACGATGCGGGCGCGCATCTTGGTGAGCTCGCCTTCGGGGACGCCGGGGCAGCGGTCCATCAGCCGGTGGCTCACGGCCAGGTCCACCACGGCGTCGCCCAGGAACTCCAGGCGCTGGTTGTCCTTGAGGTTCTGGTCCCGGTTCTCGTTGACGTACGTCTTGTGCGTCAGCGCTTCCAGGGCCAGGTCGCGCTTGGAGAACTGCACGCCCAGGCGCGTCTCCAGGGTCTGCACCCGCTCCACCAGGGTCATCTTCTCCACGCGGCTCACTCCTGGGGGGCGTCCGGGCCCACGAGTCGCACGGCCTCGGGAGCGACCTTCAACAGCTCGGCCACCAGCTGCACGACGCCGGGGAACTCATCCAGTTCGAAGCGGCCCGCCCACACCTTGCCCTGGGTGCCCGCCAGGAGGCCCCGGAAGGTGCGCCCGGCGATGCGCGCGGCCGCGAAGCGGTAGGCCTTGCCCTCCACCTGCAGCTGCGCCAGCAACTCCAGGCTGCTGCGCGGCGGCACCAGCGACTGCGGGCCGAACTTCTCTACAATCTCCACGAAGCGCACCGGCTCCGCGCCCGACGCCGCCTGCGGAGCGCGCGCCACGGGCTCGCCGAGCAGCGCGGACAGGTAGCCCGTCAGCGCGGCCTTCTCGCGGAACTCGGACAGCTCGATGACGTGCCCGGCGGCGGTGACCAGCTCCTCGAGCCCGCGGATGGCCTGCGCGATGCGGAAGTTGCCCTGCCGGTCCGCCACCAGCTTCACCGCGAGCTGGCCCTCCCGCACGTCCGTGGACAGCACCAGCGACTGCGGATCCACGTCCGCCGGCAGGCCCAACAGCTGCAGCTCCTCCGAGCGGCGCTGCAGGTGGAAGACGTGGTCGCTGAAGGTGTCCAGCAGGAGCGCCTGCATCTCCTCCGCCGCGTCGATGGCGGACAGGAGGATGGGCGTCATGCCCACCACGGCTGGCGGCGCGATGGGGATGAGCCGGTCCCCCATCACCTGGAAGGTGATCTCGGTGATGAAGTCCTTGGTGATGGGATTCACCAGGGACGCGGCTTCCAGGTCCAGCACCACTTCGACGCCGGACGGCTCCTCACGAACCTGGAGCCCCAGCTCTCGCAGCCGAGCGGTATCCATCAGGCGCCTTTGAAGGTCTCGCGGGCGATGATGGTCCGCTGGATCTCGCTCGTGCCCTCGCCAATCTCACAGAGCTTGGCGTCGCGCAGGTAGCGCTCCACGGGGAACTCGCGCGTGTAGCCGTAGCCGCCGTGGATCTGCACGGCCTTGTTGCACCCGCGCATGGCCGCCTCGGAAGCGAACAGCTTCGCCATGGAGGCCTCCTCCGAGTACGGCTGACCCGCGTCCGCGAGCCGCGCCGCGCGGTGCACCAGCAGCCGCGCCGCCTCCAGCTCCGTCTTCATGTCCGCCATCATCCAGCGCAGTCCCTGGAACTCGCCAATGGGCTGGCCGAACGCGGTGCGGTCCTTGGAGTACGCCACCGACTCCTCCAGCGCCCCGCGCAGGAGGCCCACCGACAGCGCGCCGATGGTGATGCGGCCCTTGTCGAGGATCTTGAGCGTGTCGATGAAGCCGCGGTCGACCTCGCCCACGATGGCGTCGTCACCGACCTCCACGTTCTCCATGATGAGCTCGGCCGTGTCCGACGAGCGCATGCCCAGCTTCCCGTGGATGGAGCGCTGGCTGAAGCCGGGGATGCCCTTCTCCAGCACGAAGGCGGTGATGCCCTTCTGGCGCTTCTCCGGCGACGTGAGCGCCAGCACCACGAACACGTCACCCACCGTGCCCTGGGTGATGAACATCTTCGCGCCGTTGAGCACCCACTTGTTGCCCTTGCGCACGGCGGTGGTGCGCATGCCGGACGCGTCCGAACCGGATCCCGGCTCGGTGAGGCCCCACGCGCCCAGCCACTCACCGGAGGCGAGCTTGGGCAGGTAGCGCTGGTGCTGCGCCTTGTTGCCGAACACGCGCACGTGGCTGGTGCCCAGGCCGTTGTGGCTGGCCACCGTGAGCGCGAGCGAGCCGTCGTAGCGGGCGATCTCCTCCACGGCCACCGCCACGGCGAGCGAGTCCATGGCCGCTCCGCCGTACTCGTCGGAGACGAGCATGCCCAGCACGCCCAGCTGCCCCAGCTCCTTCACCACCTCCATGGGGAACTTCTCGTCCTTGTCCCACTCGCGCGCGTACGGCTTCACGCGGCGTTCGCAGAATTCACGGAGGGAGGCCTGCAGGGCGCGGTGGCTTTCAGGAAGTTCGAAGTCCATGGTCGGGTGCGGAATCTAGAGCGTGAATGCGGGTGGGGGAACTTCAGACGGGGTGGACGCCGTGCTTCTTCTCCGCACGGGGCTGGAACCGGTCCGCATAAAGCGAATAACGCTGCATCAATTCCCCGCGCAGGGAGTCGCCGGGGACCACGGCGTCGATGATGAGCTCGCTGGCCAGCTTGAAGATGTCCACGTCCTGCTTGTACTCGTCGCGGAGCTTCTGGACGAAGGCTGGCCGCTCGGCCTCCGGCAGCTCTTGGATCTTGTTGAAATAGACGGCGTTCACCGCCGCCTCCGGGCCCATCACGGCGATCATCGCCTGGGGCAGCGCCAGCGTGGCCTCCGGAGCGAATCCGGGCCCGCTCATGGCGTAGAGGCCGGCGCCGTACGCCTTGCGCACCACCACGCAGATGCGCGGCACACTGGCCTCCGACACCGCGGAGATCATCTTCGCGCCCGCGCGGATGATGCCCGCGCGCTCCACCTTGGTGCCGATCATGAAGCCCGGCACGTCCGCCAGGTACAGCAGCGGGATGTTGAACGCGTCACACAGCCAGATGAACCGGGCCGCCTTGTCCGCGCTGTCCACGAACAGCACGCCGCCCTTGTACTTGGGCTGGTTCGCGACGATGCCCACCGGACGGCCGCCAATGCGCGCCAGGCCGGTGATGAGTTCCTGCGCGAAGAGCTTCTTCACGTCGAACCAGCTGCCCTCGTCGATGAGCTCCGCGATGAGGGCGTGCATGTCGAACGGCTTGTTCTGATCCGGCGGGATGATCTCATCCACGCGCTTGCCGCTGTGCTTGGGCGCCTTCAGTTCGACCGTCGGCGGGGCCTTGGAGAAGTTCTCCGGGAAGAAGGCCAGGTACTGCTTCGCGGCGGCGATGGCGTCCTGTTCGGTCTTCACCAGCACGTCGCCCACGCCGGACACGGAGCAGTGCATCTTCGCGCCGCCCATCTCCTCCAGGGTGACCTTCTCGCCGATGACCATCTCCGCCATGCGGGGGCTGCCCAGGTACATGGAGGCGTTGCCCTCCACCATGATGACCAGGTCGCAGAACGCGGGGATGTACGCGCCGCCAGCGGCAGAAGGGCCGAAGAGCAGACAGATTTGAGGGACGAAGCCCGACAGGTGGACCTCGTTGTAGAAGATGCGGCCCGCGCCACGTCGGCCGGGGAACATCTCCACCTGGTCCGTGATGCGCGCACCCGCGCTGTCCACCAGATAGAGCAGCGGGCAGCGCAGCGCCTTCGCCGTCTCCTGGATGCGGAGGATCTTCTCCACCGTGCGCGCGCCCCAGCTGCCTGCCTTCACCGTGGAGTCGTTGGCCATGATGGCCACCGCGCGCCCGTCGATGCGCCCGACGCCGGTGATGACGCCGTCGGAGGGCAGCTCCGGGTCCAGGTTGTTGGCGAGCTTGCCGTCCTCCACGAAGGAGTCCGCGTCCACGAGCAGCTGGATGCGCTCGCGCGCGAAGAGCTTGCCCGCCTCCGCGTTCTTCGCGTGGTACTTGGGCGCGCCGCCCTTCTCCACCTGGGAGACCTTCTCGAGCAGTTTCTGATCTGAGGACATGGCCGTCGTCCCATACCAAGAAACCCCTGGCCTGGCTGCCTTCTTGCCATGCCGGCCACCAGCCGTGCCGTCCAACGGACGACGCATGAGGCCACGGAGGAGCGCTTCGGGGGGGTGTCGCTTGGGGCTTCCCTGCCTACCTTCATGCTGCACGGGGGGTGTGCACCCAGGCGGGCCACACTCGCCCCGTGAACCGCATCCGGCCCAGGAGGGACCCATGTTCAGAGCGAAGAAGGCGACGTGGCAGGCGAAGGCTTTTGCCAAGAGCAAGCTGTACCGCCAGTTCCTTGCGCACCAGCTGCTGGATCAGCTGCCCGACTACGCGGACAAGGCAGGCAAGGTCGCGCGGAAGTCCTGGGACAACTTCGACCCGGACGACGCGCTGCGCTATGTGGGATTGACGACGTACAAGCCGGCGCGCGTGGGCATGGGCGGCCTGGGGGCGTTCCTGCTGGGCGCCGCCGCGGGCAGCATCGTGGCCCTGCTGATGGCCCCGAGCCGCGGCACGGAGCTGCGCACCACCGTCAAGGACAAGGCGATGGGCTACATCAACAAGCAGGGCGTGAACATCGGCGGCGAGAAGACCGCCAGCGCCTGAAGCTGAGTTGAGGGAAGCAACCAGGGGCAGCATGTCCGCGGGCAACCGCGGGCCTGCCGCCCCTGTCGCTTTCGGAGGACTCAGCGGCCTTTATAGACAGGAGGACGCTTCTCCGCGAAGGCGCGGAGCCCTTCCAGCCGGTCCTCCGTCTTGAGCACCTCCTCGTACTTCTTGAGCTCCAGCGCCAGTGCATCGTCCAGCTCCAGGCCGGTGCCCTCGTCGATGGCGTGCTTGGCGGTGGCCACGGCCACGGGGGCGTTCTCCACCACGGCCTCCGCGAGCTGGAAGGCGACCTCCAGCAGGTGCCCTTCCGGAGCCAGCCGGTTCACCAGGCCGATGGTGAAGGCCTCCGCCGCGTTCACGCGCCGGGCGGTGAGGATGAGGTCCTTGGCGCGCCCGGGGCCGATGAGCCGGGACAGCCGCTGGGTGCCACCGCCGCCGGGGATGATGCCCAGCTTCACTTCCGTGAGGCCCATCTCCGTGGCGGGCGAGGCGACGCGCAGGTCGCACGCCAGGGCCAGCTCCGTGCCGCCGCCGAAGGCCGCGCCGTTGATGGCGGCGATGAAGACGCAGTCGCTCTTTTCAATCGAGCGCAGGGTGACGCGCAGGCCGTTGAGGAAGGCGCGCACCTCGTCTTCCGACATGGTGGTGCGTTCCTTGAGGTCCGCGCCCGCGCAAAAGGCCTTGTCGCCCGCGCCGGTGAGGATGACGGCGCGCACGGCGCGGCCGGAGGACACGCGGGACACGAGCGCGTCCAGCTCCTGGTGCATCGCGCGGCTGATGGCGTTGCGGCGGCTCTCCCCGTCGATGGTCCAGATCTCGATGGCCCCTCGGGCCTCGACCTTGAACTCCGGCATCTTCGCTCCCCGTGACGGGCCGCGCTGGGCGACCCGCGTGAATGGCGCGCAGCCTGAAACCTGTTCCCCAGTCTGGCAAGCCGTAAACGGATAGGATCCTGCCCCATGTCTTCGCGCTCAACGACGAAACATCCGTGGCGGTGGCTGCCCGGCCTGGTCACCGTGTCCCCCCTGCTCGTGCTCGCCCTGCCGCTCGTGGCCCTGGCACGCGGCGGTGGAGGCGAGCACTACACGTCCGGCCGCGACCGCAACAACGGCGGCGGCGGGGGCGACGGCCTGCCCTTCTGGCTGATCTTCGACCTGATCCGGCTCATCTTCCTCTACCCGAAGGTGACCGTCCCGCTGCTGATCATCGGCGGCGGCGCGTACTGGCTCTACAAGCGCAACCTGCACCCGGACGCCACCACCCGGCGCGCGTTGGATCAGCGTGAAGCGGAGGTGCGCACGGAGGTGTCCGGCCGCGACGTGCAGGGTTGGGTGAACGCGCTGAAGCTCAAGGACCCGTCCTTCCAATTGGAGCCCACGCTGGAGAAGGTGCGCTGGCTCTTCATCGAGCTGCAGAAGTCGTGGTTCCGCCGGGACATGACGCCGGTGCGCCCCTTCCTGTCGGACGCGACGTGGCAGCGCTTCAACGTGCAGCTCGGGCTGATGCAGGCGCAGGGCGTGCGCGACGCGCTCGCGGACATGAAGGTGCTGGACGTGCAGCTCATCGGCCTGCACCAGACCCCGTGGTACGACAGCATCCACGTGCGCGTGCGCGCCAGCATCCGCGACACGGACGTGCCCGCGAACCAGACGGACGCGCAGGCCATGGCCGCCGCCAGCAAGGTGGCGCCGGAGACGTTCACGGAGGTGTGGACCTTCGTGCGCAAGCCCGGTGCGCAGACGCGCATCGGTGAGGACCTGTTCCAGGGCAAGTGCCCCAACTGCGGCGCGCCCTACAAGGGCGGCGCGTCCAACACCTGCGAGTTCTGCAACGCGGTGGTGAACTCCGGTAACTACGACTGGACGCTCTCTGAAATCACGCAGGGCGTGGAGCACGTGCGCCACCACAAGCAGGTGGACGGCCTGATGCAGGCGCGCGCGGACGACCCGGCGCTCAACCTGGAGATGCTGGAGGACCGCGCGTCGCTGCTGTTCTGGAAGTGGATCGACGCGCAGAGCCGCAACGAGACGCAGCGCCTGACCAAGGTCGCCAACGCGGACGCCCTCACGAAGCTCAACGCGGAGCTGGGCCAACTGGCGAAGCAGGGCCGGCGGCGCGTCTTCCTGGAGTGCGCGGTGGGCGCGGTGGACGTGCGCGCGCTGGAGGTGCACCCGGAGTCCTTCGACGAGGCGCAGGTGGAGATCCGGTGGAGCGCTCGCATGGGCATTGGCCCCGCGAACGAGAAGCCGCCCAGCCTGCCCACGGTGCCGCAGCGGTGGGTCTTCACGCTGCTGCGTCGCCACGGCGCGAAGACGAACACGGACACCGGTATGTCCACGGACCGCTGCCCGCAGTGCAACGCGCCCACCACCAACAGCGCGGCCAACACCTGCGAGTTCTGCGGCACGGTGCTGGGCAACGGCGAGCGTGACTGGGTGCTCGCGTCCGCCCTGCCCTTCGAGTCCTGGAACGTCCACCACGCGCAGCGCACGTCCCGCAACGCGGCCCGCTACCAGGAGGCCCGCCGGGCCGAGCGCGGCACCGTCGCCCCCCCGCCCGTGGACGTCGGCGGACATGGCGTTGACGACGGCGTTGACGATGGCGACCGGGTGGTGACGGACGTGAAGGAGCGCGAGCGGCTGCTCTACATGATGGCCGCCATCGCCGCCGCGGACGGCGAGGTCTCGAACGCCGAGCGCCGCCTGCTCAAGCTGTGCGCGGAGCGCTGGAGCGTGTCGTGGGCCAACGTGGAGATGGCCCTCAACGCCGGGCCCCAGCTCTTCGAGCGACTGGTGCCGCGCGGCAGCCCGGAGGCGGAGGTGTTCCTGCGCCACATCGTGGAGATGGCGCTGGTGGACGGCCGCATCGACCGCAAGGAGCGGAAGATGCTGCAGATCGCCGCCCAGCACCTGGGCCTGGAGGAGAAGCTTCCGGCGCTGATCGGGGACCACTAGCCACGGGGTCCCCGGTGGGGAGGCTCAGGTCTGCGCGCGGCGGGTGGCCTTCTTGTCCCGCTCGCCGAGCGCGGCCTGGAGGTACTTGCCCGCGAGCTTCCGGCCGATGAGCTCCTGGGCGATCTCCCCGGCCTCCACCAGCTTGTCCAGGTCGATGCCGGTGTCCACGCCCATGCCGTGCATCATGAAGACGGCGTCCTCGGAGGCCAGGTTGCCCGCGGCGCCCGGCGCGTAGGGACAGCCGCCCAGCCCGCCGATGCTCGCGTCGAACGTGGTGACGCCCGCGGACAGGCCCACCAGCGCGTTGGCCAGCGCGGTGCCTCGCGTGTCGTGCAGGTGCAGCGCCAGCGTGTCCACCGGCATGTGCTGGAGGAGCGCCGTGAGGATCTCCTCCGTCTGCCGGGGCGTGCCCACGCCAATCGTGTCGCCCAGGCTCAGCTGGTAGATGCCCGCGTCCACCAGCTGCCGGCAGATGTCCACCACGCGCTCCACCGGGACGTGTCCCTCGTAGGGGCAGCCCCACACGGTGGACAGGTAGCCGCGCACGCGCATGCCGGCCTTGCGGGCGGCGGCCGTCACTTCCTTCGCGCCGGCCAGCGCCTCCGCGATGGTCTTGTTGATGTTCTTCTTGGAGTGGGCCTCCGACGCGGAGATGAACACCGCGGCCTCCTCCAGGCCCGCCGCCTGCGCGCGCTCCAGGCCCTTCAGGTTGGGCACCAGCGCGGAGAAGACGACTCCGGGGCGGCGGCCCACCTGCTTGAGCAACTCCTCCGCGTCCGCCAGCTGGGGGATCCACTTGGGCGACACGAACGACGTCACCTCGATGCGCTTCTCCCCCGCGGCGACCAGGGCGTTGATGAGCCGCGCCTTGTCTCGGGTGGGCAGCGTGCGGAGCTCGTTCTGCAGGCCGTCGCGGGGGCCGACCTCGTACACGTCGACCCGGCGGGGCAGTTGCCCCAGCAGGCCGACCCGCGTTCGCGATGTCTCTTTCGGATCCACTGGACGTGTCCGGGGCTCCGTCACCGGCGCCCGGCTCCCACGATGAGGTCGGTCGACTCGGGTGTCATCGGCGCGGAGTCCAGGCCGCCGTGCACCCACTGCACCGAAAAGCCCGTGCTTTCCAACAGCCCCTTCAGTTCCGCAAGAGGATAGTAACGAAGCGTGTACGCCGCCCGCAGCACGCGACCGTCAGGCAAGGTGAGCTGACGCTGCCCGACATCCCTTCCACGCGTCGCGTCGAAGCGGCTCTCCTCCTCCAGGAGACTCCCATCCGGTAACCGCTCGCGGAACGATGCGCCCGGACTTCCGGCCAGCCGCTCATAGGGAACCGTCTGGAACACCAACCGCCCGCCGGGCCGCAGCGCCCGAGCCACCTCGCGCAGCACCTGGACATGCTCCGCGTCGCTGAAGGCGAAGAGTGTCGAATACCAGGCGTAGGCGCCCCCCAGGGTCGCGTCCTGGAAGGGCAGCGCCCGCAGGTCGCCTCGCACCACGGGGAAGCCGGGGCGGCGCAGGCGAAGGGACAGCGGATCCAGCTCCAGGCCCACCACCCTGCCCGCGAGCGAGCCCTCCGTGTTGAGCCGCGCCGCGTGCCGGCCGTGGCCGCAGCCCAGGTCCACCACCGGGCCCTCCACGTCCGCGAACGCCCGGGACAGGTAGTCGACTTCCCGGGCCGTCACCGACTCGGAGAGGTACGGCAGCGTGCTGCGCAGGTACAGCTCTCCGAAGAAGTCTCTCACGGCCGTGCGCGCTTCAGCGCTTGAGGGCGGGCAGCTTCTCGCGCAGGCGGCGCACGGCTTCGTCCAGCACGCCCTCCGTCTTGCAGAAGGCGAAGCGCGCGAAGCGCTGTCCCAGGTGCCGGTGCTCCGGGCCGTAGAAGACGCTGGGCGGGATGCCCGCGACGCCTACCTCCGTCACCAGGTGCCGGCAGAAGGCCACGTCGTCCGCGAAGCCGTACCCGGCGATGTCCGCGAGGATGAAGTAGCTGCCCTCCGGCGAGAAGGCCTGGAGCCCCGCCTCGCGCAGGCCCGTGAGCAGCCGCTCGCGCTTGGACGTGTAGAGCGCCGTCAGCTCCTGGAAGTAGCTGTCCGGCAGTCGCAGCGCCACGGCCATGGCGGCCTGGAACGGCGACGCGGTGGCGAAGGTGACGAACTGGTGCGCGCGCTGCACCGCGTCCCACAGCGGCGGCGGCGCGATGATCCAGCCGACCTTCCACCCGGTCAGGCTGAAGGACTTGCCCGCGCTGCTCACCGTCACCGTGCGGTCCGCGAGCACCGGCACCGTGGCCGCGCGGATGTGCTTCGCGGGGGCGAAGACGATGTGCTCGTAGACCTCATCCGCCAGCACCTTCACGTCGTGCTCGGCGCAGAGGTTGCCCAGGAACTCCAGCTCCTCGC
The DNA here is from genome assembly GCF_003612075.1 of Corallococcus sp. CA041A. NCBI lineage: Bacteria > Pseudomonadati > Myxococcota > Myxococcia > Myxococcales > Myxococcaceae > Corallococcus > Corallococcus sp. CA041A. The sequence goes on along the minus strand of NZ_RAWF01000185.1, from coordinate 9,522 downwards.
GCGTGAAGACCTTGCCCGTGGGGTTGTGCGGCGAGTTGAGGATGAGCAGCCGCGTCTTCGGACCGAAGGCTGCGCGCACCTCGTCCCGGTCGAACCACCACGTGGTGTGCTCCGCGTCCGGCGGGCGCAGCGGCACGAAGCGCGGCGTGGCGCCCACGAAGGCGATGTTGGCGTCGTACGAGTCGTAGAACGGCTCGAAGGCCACCACTTCATCGCCCGGATCCACCAGGCCCAGGATGACGTCGAGGATGGCCTCCGTCGCGCCGCTGGTGACGGTGACCATCGTGTCCGGATCCACGGCGTGGTTGTAGAAGCGCTGCGCGTGCTCGGCGATGGCGTTGCGCAGGTCCTTGGCGCCCATGCCGGGGGCGTACTGGTTGACGCCGCCCTGGATGGCCTTCCACGCCGCTTCCTTCACCGCGTCCGGCCCGTCGAAGTCCGGGAACCCCTGCCCCAGGTTCACGGCCTGGTGCTTCAGGGCCAGCGCGCTGAACTCGGAGAAGACGGTGGTGCCGAAGCGGGAGACGCGTTGCGCGAGCACGGGCCGGGGGGACATGGGTCAGGCCTCTGGAGGCCAGCGCACGTCCACCCCGAACCCCGGGGCGACCGGCTGGCGGTTCAGGGCCGGACGATAGCGTCCGCGGGCACGGAACGCGCGCCTTGTTCCACCGCGCGCTGCCGGGCGGAGCGGGACAGGGCCAGCGCCAGCCCCGTCACCACCATCACCAGGGGCACCGCGCAGATGAGGTCGATGGCGTAGTGGAACCGCCCCGCCAGCGTCGCGAAGATGAGCCCCATGCCCGGGAAGAGCATCACCCAGAAGAAGCGGCGGGCGAACCGGAACGCGTAGAAGAGCACCACCAGCATCACCCCGGTGTGCCCGGACGGGAAGCAGTCCCGGGTGTACACCGGCGTGCGCATCATGGACTCCAACAGCGGCGTGAGGATCCACCCCTGCGTCGCCGGCCCGTCGAACGCGCCGATGAGGAAGTACCGGGGCCCCACCGCGGGCACCAGCGAGTACGCCGCGTAGTTGAAGCCCAGGAGCAGGCCCAGACCCAGCAGGTACTCGTCGAACGCGGGCGTGGACCCCCTGCCCCGGGCGTACAGGTAGACGCCCAGGAGCAGCGGCCACATGAAGTGCCCGTAGTAGCAGAGCATCAGCACGTCGTTGAGCCAGGGCGGAATCACGTGCGCCAGCGCCACCGCGGTCTGGAAGCCGAACAGCTTCTGATCCACCGCGATGAGCTGGGCGTCCTTCACCACCGGGTTCATCCAGTCCACGATGGGCCCCAGCCACCCGTGGGCCAGCGCCGACACCGGCAGGAGCCAGAAGTCCGCCACGATGGCGATGAGCGGCTGGCGCGGGAAGCGCGCTTCCAGCATGCGCATGGCCGGCAGGCCCAGCGCGAAGAAGAGGAAGAGGAGCGCGTTGCGGCCGGAGTGCGGAGCCCAGCGGGCCGGACCCACGCACACCAGGGCGGCCACCGAGCAGGCCACCATGAGGACGAGGTCCACCTGCCGGAAGCGCACGAGCGCTTCGTCCGAGGACGTCACGAGGGGCCGCACGCGGCCTTCGCTGAATGACCAGATGCTCACGCCGATTTGCGCTCCCCCGGCGACTCGGCCGGCAGCTCGCCGGCCCCCCCGAGATTGAGGCTCCGCACCACCGCGCCCGACTCCGGCGCCACCGCGGACCGCCGCCCCTTCCACCGCTCCAACAGCGCCAGCATGGCCGGGAAGAACACCGTCGTTCCCAGGAAGGTGCTCACGACCCCTAGTAGGGCAATCTGTCCGATGCTGCGCAAGCCCTGGTGGTTCGCCACGAGGAGCGCTCCGTAGCCCGCCGCGTTGGACAGGGTGGCCACCACCGCCGCGAAGCCGGTGTTGCGCACCACCCGGCCCAGCGACCCGGGGCCCTCTTCCTCGTACCGGTGGAACAGGTGCACCGAGTTGTCCACCGCGATGGCCAACAGGTTGGGCAGCACCACCGCGTTGATGAAGTTGAGCTGGACGTCGAACAGGTACATCCCGCCCGCCAGGCACGTCATGCCCAGGAACAGCGGGCCCGCCACCAGCAGCGCGCGCTTGAAGCTGCGCAGGCTGGCGAGGATGACCAGGAACACCACCACCGCCGCGGACCAGAGGATGAACGGCCCGTCCATGCGCACCAGGGAGAAGATGCGCGCGGCGATGCGGTTGCTGTCCAGCACCGCCAGGTCGATGCCCTTCGCCTTCGCCCCGGCCACCACCTCATCCAGCTGACCCGCCCAGCGGTGCAGGTCCTGCGTGTCGTAGTTCGACACGGACGGGAACAGCAGGAGGAACATCCCCTTGCCGTCCAGCGCCTCGAAGCGGCGGCGCGCCTCCACCGGCAGCTGGTCCAGGCCGTAGGGCTTCGCGTCCACCATCTCCCGCAGGTCCTTCACGCGCGGGTCCTCCTGGGCGGACTTCGGCAGCCCGTCCAAGAGCGTCCGGATACGGCCCATCTCCGCCTCGTGGCCCGCCACGTCGGACGGCACCAGGTCGCTCAACGACGCGGTGCGCAGGAACACGGAGTTGGCGCCGTTCTTCGCCTTCACCTGGGCGATGACGGCCTCCACCTCGCGGACCTGCTCCAGCGTGTCCACGGAGAGGATGGCCGGGTTGAGCGGCGCGCCAATCTGCTCCGTGATGTGGTCGTCCAACCGCGACGCCGGCGAGTCACCCTTCAGGTTGCGCAGGTTGGTCTCGAAGCCCAACCGGGGCGCGATGCCCACCGAGTACGCAGCGAAGCCCACCACCGACAGCGCCACCGCGACGATGACGCCCGTGGGCCAGCGCCGCCACTCCTTCGCCGGTGCCGGAGCAGGAGCCGGGTCCACGAACGGCGCGGAGGTCTGGGCGGTGGCTGCCGCATCGCGGCGGAACGGGCGGATGCGCTCCGCGATGGCGAGCAGCGACGGGCCCAGCGCGTACGCGGACAGCACCGCCATCAGCACGCCCACGCCCGCGAGCAGGCCGAACTGCTGGAACGCGTGGAACTGCGCCAGCACCAGCACGAAGAACGCCGCCGCGTTGGTGAAGGCGGACGTCAGCGCCCCGCTGAAGGTGCCTCGCACCGCCGCCGTGAGCGCCTCCTTCACCCCGAGCCGCTCGCGCTCCTCCCAGTAACGCATGGTCAGGTGGACGCCGTACTCGATGCCCAGGCCGATGAGGATGGCGACCAGGAAGCCCGTCACGATGTTGAGGTGACCGATGGCGCCCTGCGCGAACGCGAACGTCAGCACCAGCCCCACCATCACCGGCACACCCACCACCGCCAGCGCGGAGATGCGCCGGGTGGCCAGCAGGATGAGGCCTACGGCGATGAGCGCGGACAGCATGCCCGCGTTGGACAGGTCGCCGCGCATCACCGCGTCCTCTTCGATGCGGTTCTGGAAGTTGCCCGTCGCCTCCAGCGTCACGCCCGGGTACTTCTCCGCCGCCAGCTTGCGGCCCGTGTCGAACACCGTGGCCACGAAGTTGCGCGCGAACTCCAGGTCCCCCGCCGTCCCTGACGGCTTGATCATCAGATAGACCTCGGTGCCCTCCTTGTTCGCCAGCGTCTCCGGCAGCGCCGTGTCCGGGGTGTGCTTCTTGGCGATCTCCTCGAAGGTGGGCGGCGCCTCCTCCGTGCCCAGGTCCACGAAGAGGGGGCTGGCGCGCTCCCTTTCGTAGCGGACGCGGGCCTCCAGGTCCTGACGCAGGGAGGCGACCTCCGCCGTGGGCAGGAGAAGCAGGCCGTGGCGGCGGAAGAAGGCCACGTCATAGTGGTGCTCGACGTAGCGGACCGTCGGCAGGGCCTCCAGGCGCCGCTGGAACTCCGTGGCGTAGGCCTTCAGGGCCTCCGGGGCCGCCCCCTTGGCCATGATGACCAGGTAGCCGTCTCCGCCCGCCTTCTCTGACACGCGTGTCAGATCCCGGACCTCTGGGGCTCCCTCCGGGAGCAGCTCCACGAAGGAACCCCGGAACTCCAGACGAGAGGCGAAGAAGCCCGCGGCGACCGTCACCAGGGCGACAGCGAGCAGCACCTGCCAGGGGCGCGACATCGCTGCCTGGATGAAGCCCTCGAACCACCGCTGCCGTCGTGCTTGAGACACCGTCTGCTCCTCTGATGCTGGCCGGCATAGCAATAACCCAGCCATGATCCAGGCCCCCGGAACAGATGGCCCCTCTCAACCCATTCCCCGTGTGAACCCATGTGTGCCCTGGGTGCAGAAGCATCCACTGGCGAACGAAGGTCCGGGGGCGCGGCGTGCCACCAATGCGGCATGACTGTCAAGGCGCGCCCTGACACTGATGCCCCACACCCGGTGCAATGGGACCGTCCCCGCCTTGACAGTGCGGTTTTCCCTCTTTATTGACCCCCTCGCGTCGTACCCCCTGGGTGTTCACGCGGCCGGGCAATCCGATCCTGGAACGCGCCCTGCACATGGAAAGCGGCTCGGATCACACCCTCCGACGCGTAAGAAAGACCACCATGAGCGACGTGTTCGACAAGTGCCGTACCTGGAAGGACTACCGCATCGCCAAGGCCACGGGGCTGTATCCGTACTTCCGGGCCATCGAGGCGTCGCACGGTTCCACGGAGGTGGAGATCGAGGGGCGGCGGGTCATCATGGTGGGTTCGAACAACTACCTGGGCCTGGCGGCGGATCCGCGCGTGAAGGAAGCGGCCATCAAGGCGACGGAGAAGTTCGGCACCACGTGCTCCGGTTCGCGCCTGCTCAACGGCACGCTGGCGCTGCACGAGGAGCTGGAGGCGCGTCTGGCCAAGTTCCTCAACCGTGAGGCGGCCATCGTCATCTCCACCGGGTTCCAGACGAACCTGGCGCTGGCGTCCATCCTGGGCCGGCACGACATCGTGTTCAGCGACCGCGCGAACCACGCGTCGCTGGTGGACGGCGTGCGCCTGTCGTTCGCGACCGAGCGCAAGTTCCGCCACAACGACATGGATCACCTGGAGCAGCTGCTCGCCGCGGCGGAGCCGGGCGCCGGGAAGATCATCGTCACGGACGGCGTGTTCTCCATGGAGGGCGATGTCTGCAACCTGCCCCGCATCGTGGAGCTGTCCAAGCAGTACAACGCCCGCGTGATGACGGATGACGCCCACGCCATGGGCGTGCTGGGCGAGCTGGGCCGGGGCACGTCGGAGTACTTCGGCCTGGAGAAGGACGTGGACCTGGTGATGGGCACGTTCTCCAAGAGCTTCGCGTCGCTGGGCGGCGTGCTCGCGGGCCCCTTCGAGGTCATCAACTACATCCGCCACAAGGCGCGCTCGGTCATCTTCTCCGCGTCCATGACGCCCGCGTCCATCGCGGCGGCGCTCAAGTCCACGGAGATCATCGAGGCGGAGCCGCAGCGCCGCGAGCGCCTGCTGGACATCGCGGAGAAGATGCACAACGGCTTCCGCGCCATGGGCTTCGACACGGGCGTGTCGGTGACGCCGGTGGTGCCCGTGCACATTGGCGACCAGGTGAAGTGCTTCCGCTTCTGGCGCGCGCTGCACGAGGCGGGCGTGTTCGCGAACCCCGTGATTCCGCCGGCGGTGGAGGCGGGCCACGCGCTCATCCGCACCAGCTACATGGCCACGCACACGGACGCGCAGCTGGATCAGGTGCTGGACACCTTCGAGAAGATCGGCCGCAAGCTCAACGTCATCCCGGAGACGCGCCCCACGGTGTACGAGCCGGTGAAGATCGCCCGGCCGGGCAGCGCGGTGCGCAGCAACAAGGCGAGCGAGACGTGGGCGGCGGGCAGCGCGGGCCTGCTCGCGGACAAGGGCTTCTCCCTGGAGCAGCTGTCGCGGATGTCGTCGCGGGAGATGGCCGGGAAGTTCTTCGACGCGGTGGAGCAGCTCACCTGGCGCGCGGCGAACCTGCAGCCGGAGGACCTGCGGCGTCTGGGCGGCGCGCCCAAGAAGCTGTGGGAGAAGCGCAGCGAGCTGGGTGGCGTGCTCCTGGAGAAGGGCGCCCAGCTGTTCATGCGCAACGGCAGCGACAGTTCCGACGGCGGCAACCAGGCCGAAAGGAACTGAGCCCCACTCATGGCCCACCCCGCCAAGCACGAAGACGCCTCCGCCTCCCCTACTCCCATGACCACCGACGTGCAGGTGACCCCAGTGCGCGGCGCGGCGGACCGGACGGCGTTCATCCGGCTGCCGTACTCGCTCTACCGTGACGACCCGAACTGGGTGCCGCCGCTGGAGATGGAGCGCCGCGACTTCCTGGACCCGAAGAAGAACCCCTTCTTCGACTACGCGGAGGTGGAGCTGTTCCTCGCGCGCCGCGGGCAGGACGTGGTGGGCCGGGTGGCGGCCATCAAGAACCCGCGCCACATGGAGTTCCACGGCACGAAGGAGGGCTTCTTCGGCCTCTTCGAGTGCGTGAACGACGCGGGCGTGGCCCGGGGCCTCCTGGACGCGGCCAGCGCGTGGCTGAAGGCGCGCGGCATCGACTCCGTGCTGGGGCCGGCCAACTTCTCCTCCAACCAGGACTGGGGCCTGCTCGTGGAGGGCTACGAGAGCCCTCCCGCGCTGATGATGCCCTACAACCCGACGTACTACGCGGGGCTGCTGGAGACGTGCGGCTTCACCAAGGCGAAGGACCTGTTCGCCTTCGAGCTGTCCGCGTCCACGCCGCCGCCGGAGAAGGTGGCGCGCATCGCGGAGAAGATCCGCCAGCGCGAGGGCGTCACCGTGCGCGCGGTGAACCTGAAGGACTTCCCCGCCGAGGTCGCCCGCATCAAGCAGATCTACAACGCGGCCTGGGAGAAGAACTGGGGCTTCATCCCCTTCACGGACCGCGAGTTCGAGCACATGGCCAAGGAGATGAAGGCCATCGTGCGTCCGGAGCTGGTGCTGATCGCCGAGGTGAAGGGCGAGCCCGTCGCCTTCTCCATGACGCTGCCGGACGCCAACGAGGCGTTCAAGGCGGCCAACGGACGGCTCACGACGTTCGGCCTGCCCATTGGCCTGGTGAAGCTGGTGCTGGCGTCGCGCAAGCTCAAGCGGCTGCGCCTGCTCACGCTGGGCATCAAGGAGGGCTACCGGCGCCGCGGCCTGGACGCCATCCTCTACCTGGACACCCTGCGCAACGCGAAGGAGCTGGGGTACACGGGCGGCGAGATTTCGTGGACGCTGGAGGACAACCACCTGGTCAACCGCGCCATCGAGTCCATGGGCGGCCAGCGCTCCAAGACGTACCGCGTGTTCCAGCGGCCCGTCTGACGTCGTCCTGAAACACTTCCGCCCGGGCGCTTGAGGCACCCGGGCGGAAGGTCACTGCTTGAAGTCGTTTGGAAGCGCCCTGCCCTACTTCACCTGCGGCGCGGCGCCCGAGCCCCCGGCGGCGGACTCCTTCACGGAGGCCGCGCTGGTGCCGGCGTTCTCCTTCTCCAGCTGGGCGCGCTTGGACTTGAGCGTCGTCAGCAGACCGTCAAAGCCCTTGGTGGAGAGGATCTTCTTGAACTGGCCGCTGTAGGTGTCCACCAGGGAGACCTCGTCGGTGATGACGTCGTAGATGCGCCAGTCGGCCTTGGGCGAGGCCTTGTAGAGGCGGTAGTTCACGGGCACCTGGTCCGTCTTCACGGTGAGCTCGGTGTCGACCGTGGCCTCGGTCCCCTGCACGCTCTCCTTGCCGTACTTCACGTCCGCCTTCGCCTGGCCGATGGCCTTCTGGGCGTACGAGGCGCGCAGCAGGCCCGTCATGGTTTCCGTGAAGTCCTTGCGCTGGGCGGCGGTGAGGCCCGCCCAGGCCTTCTCACCCAGGGCTCGCTTGGCGAGCTCCTCGAAGTCCACGAAGGACTCCACGACGGTCGCCAGGGACTGCACATTGGCGCCAGGGGCGTTGGCCGCCTTCTGCACGGCGGCGTTGCCGTTCTTCACCACGTTGAGCGGGCTCACGGGAGCGGCGGCGAGCAGCGTGGCGGCAAGCAGGGAAGCAATCATATCGATGAAGCTCCGGTTTGAAGTTCAGGTGTGACGACACCTGTGAGGACTGGCAGCCTGGAAGGGTTATTCATCCGTCGCGGGGACGGCACCGGTGACGCGGGCGAGTGACGCCAATCCGACGCGCACGTCGTGCCAGCTCTTGCCTCGCTCGGCGGAGGCCTGGGCCAGCGCGGTGAAGGCGTCCACCAGCTCACGCGTGTCTCCGGTCCCCAGGTCGAAGGCGGCGTAGGCGGCGGTGGCCCAGCGCTTCGCGTTCTTCTCCGCCTCCGTGAAGGACTTCGCGCGCGCGTAGGACGCGGCGAGCTGGCTCTGCACCTGGGTGACTTCCAGCTGGATGCCGGCCTTGAGCGTCAGCTCCTGCGCGTGCAGCTTGTCCAGCTCCGCGCGGGCCTGCGCCAGCTGCGCGTCCTTGATGGGGATGTCGAAGGTGCCCCGGATGACCAGGCCCAGGCCCGCGGTGCGGTCGTTGAACGGGTCATACGCGAACGGGCTGCGCTGGCGCGTGGCGCTGCTCGTCCAGCGCACGTCGTAGTAACCCGCGAGCCCCAGGTCCGGGTAGTAGCTGCGCTCGCGGATGATGACCTCCTGCTCGCGCGCGATGATGCCCGCGGCGATGGCCTTCAGCTCCGGGCGGCGCTCGTTGGCCTGCTTCAGCGAGGTCTCCAGGTCGGGCACGTTCACGTCGCCCTGGAGCGGCAGGTCCTCCTCCATCACCTCCACCTGCTCGTCCGGACCCGCGCTGGCGAGGAGCCGGATGGCGGTGAGCGCGAACTGCTCGCCCTGGACGGCGGTGGCGCGCTGAGACTCCACCAGATGGCGGAAGTACCCCAGCTTGTAGGTGTCCAGCTTCGTCACCTGATCCGAGTCCTCCTTGAGGAGCGCGTCGATCTTGTCGCCCGCGTCCTTGAGGCGCTTGGACACGTCCTCCAGCTGCTTCAGGCCGGCCCGGGCCAGCTGGTAGCCGTAGTACGCCTGCGCGGCCTGGAAGCCGGCCTCCGCGCGCACGCGCTCACGCAGCGCCGCGCCCACCTTGGGGCCCTGCTCGCCCGCCTTCTCCAGCGCGGAGAGCTTGCCGAACGTGTACAGCGGCAGCACCGCGTTGCCGGTGGAGAACACCGTCACGCCCACCTTGCCGAAGTTCCAGTCGCCTTCCAGCGACGCCTCCGTGGTGGGCGGGCCGCCCAGGCCGTTGTTGCGCGCCTCGGGGACGGGGCCGCCCGCGCCCAGGGTGATCTCGAACCGGGGGAACCAGGCCCAGCGGGCCTGATCATAGAGCGCCTGGAACTTGCGCAGCTCCGCGCTGGCCTCCGCCACGCGCGCGTCCTGCGTGCGCGCCCGCGCCACCAGCTGGGCCAGGGTGATGGGCCCCTTCAAGGGCTTCGTGGCCTGGGAGGTGCCCGGGGCCTGGGTCTGGGCCTCCTCCGGGGCGCCCCTGGGAGCGCCAGGAGTGAGGTCACCCCGAGCGCCGTCTCCCGAGCCGGGGGCGATGGGTGACGTGCCCAGGTCCTGCGCGCCCGGCTCGGGAGACGGCGCTCGGGGTGACCTCACTC
>NZ_RAWF01000184.1:0-20083 GCF_003612075.1 Corallococcus sp. CA041A | reverse complement strand
CACGTGGGGGAATGCAGCACCGCGACACTGCGCGAGACCATGCGGCGGGAGGGTGGCGTGAACGCTCGGGAGAGGACTTCGCCGTCGGGGAGATTAGGCTTCCCGGATGGCTCCCTTTGCTCGCCCCACCCACCTGATTGCATGGATGCGTATCTGGTGTGAGCGACCGGGCATGTACCTGGTGGGGACTCCCGACTACCAGGCGATCAACGTGTCGTATCTGTTCATGTGCATCTTCGCCTACGACTGCGCGCGCGAGGACCTGGGGCACCCGCCGGAGCATCCCGCCTTCCGGGAGTGGGTCTTCGCGAAGCGGCCGGACCTGCGCCATCACCCGCACTGGTACGGCGCGGCCCTCCTGCCCGAGCTGGACAACGACCACGCACGGGTGATTGCCCGGATAGGGGAATGGGTCGCGCAGTACAGCGCCGAGCAAGGATTGCCGTAGCACCGGCCCTCGGGTCGCGGGGGACTGGCAGGCATTGGACGGCGGGCCGGGCGCACACGGCCCGTGCTCCCCGTGGATTGGACGTGTGGGAATCACCCGGTATCGTTCTCACTCCCGTCCGCCTTCCCCGAGGATGCCGTGACCCTGAAGCCCGCCCGTGCGTTGCACCTCGTGGGGTTGTTGCTGCTGACCACGTTCGGTTGCGTGGAGGAGGAGCCCGCCGTCACGGCGCCACTGGCCGGTGGAGTGAGGGTCGTGGTCGCGGCGCCCCGGTCATCCGCGGTCGCCGCGGTGACGGCCTCGGTGACGCACGCGTCGGGCGCCACGGAGTCGAAGGCGCTGACATCCGCGACGGATCCGGATGGCGGCATCGCGTGGTCGGCCGTCGTGAAGCCGGAGTCTCCCGAGGAGCAGATCCAGCTGTCCGTGGCCGCCGAGGACTCCACGAAGGAGGTGGTGGCCTCCGTGAAATCGGACGCCGGGGTGAAGCCGCCGCTGTATGGGGAGTCGCTCGTGGTCCTGGTTCCCCTGCCGGAGTCTGTCGCGCCAGGACTGGCCAACCACGCACCGCGCATCCACGAAGTGCGGGCGCAAAGCGCCATCGTGGCGCCAGGCGAATCCGTCACGTTGAGCGCGCAGGCGAGTGACGAGGAAGAGGGTGAGCTGGACTACGAATGGACCGCCTCCGGCGGGCTGCTCGGCTGTGAGAAAGCGACCTGTGAATGGACAGCCGCACGCACGCCGGTCCCCGATGCGGGCACCGAGGGCGATGCTGGCACCGACTACGACCCGACCCTCAAGGATGACGTGTTGATCAGCCTGCGTGTCACGGACGCACAGGGCGCGGTGTCCACGCTCCAGTTCCACCTCGGCGTGGGCACCGTGCGCGGGCCCGCGTCGCTGAGGAAGACGTGGTTCAACCGAGCGCCCGTGGCGTCCGTGGCCGGAGAGCCCCAGCAGGTGATGTTGGGCAGTACCTTCCAGGTCCCGGCGCCGGTGACGGACGAGGACGGAGACGTGCTGACGTATGCCTGGAGCGCGACGTGCGAGGGCACCTTCGACAACGTCACCCTGGCCAGGCCCGTCTTCACTCCGGGGGCGGCGCCCACGGACTGTGGCTGTCAGCTGAAGGGCGCCGTGACGGACGGCTTCGGTGGAAGCACGGAGCAACTCGTGAACCTGTGCGTGCGCGCGGAGGCGCCGCCGGTCCTGGAGACCACGTCACAGTCCGCCGAGAGCGCGCTCGCGGGCGAACGCGTGACGTTCACGGTGGACGTGACGGATCCGCGCGGCGAGGCGATGACGTTCGCCTGGACGTCGAACGTGGGCGCGCTCGGTACGCCGGTGGGCAATGGCGCGACGAGCACGGTGGACTGGACGGAGCTCTCCTGCCTGCCGGCGGACGTGACGCCCACCGTGGACCTGGTGGTGACGAACGCCTCGGGTGCGAGCACTCGGCATTCCTTCCAGGTGACCTGGACGGGCCGGCGCTGCGGCCCGGGTGAGACCGCCTGCGCCATCACCCTGTCGCCGGGGCAGGTGACGTTGCGCGAGGACTGCGTGGTGCAGAGCGCGGTGTTCATCCCGGACGGCTTCACGTTCGATGGGGCCGGGCACACGCTGACCGCGTCCGAGGACGGCGCGGGGGACCACTACAAGGGCGCGGTGCTGCGCAACCGGGGCACGGTGGCGAACGTGCGGTTCGTCACGGTGACGGCGCGCAACCTGTCGGACGTGTGTGACGCGGGCGTGGACCGGCTGCGCGGCATCCTGCTGGAGGACGCGAGCGGCACCATCGAGAACACGGTCGTGGAGGACTTGAACCAGGGCACCATCAGCGGCTGCCAGGAGGGCTTCGCCATCGACGTGCGCAACAGCACGGTGGGAGGCGCGCCGGTGCCGGTGGTCATCCGGGGCAACCGGCTGACGGGCTACCAGAAGGTGGGCGTGGTGGTGCAGGGGCGGGTGGCGGTGACGCTGGAGGACAACACCCTCGACGGCTTGGGGCCTACCAGCCGCATCTCGCGCACTGGAATCCAGCTCGCGTATGGCGCTTCCGGGCAGGTGGTGGGCAACGAGGTGCAGGGCAACGCGTTCCTGTTCGAGGACCTGCGGTCCGCGGACTACGGCTCCGGCATCCTGGTGGTGGGTGGCTCGGCCTACGGCGTGGGGCGGGAGCTGTGCCACGACCTGCTCATCCAGGACAACGAACTGGTGGGGAACGACGTCGGCGTCAACCTGATCCAGGCGGAGGGCAACGACTATGACCCGCCCGCCGCGCCCCAGAACATCCAGGTGCTCGGCAACGAGCTGAGCAAGGAGGACCTGACGAACCAGGTCTACCAGGCCGCCATCTCGGACAACGGGACCGCGAACCTCATCAGCCGCAACCGGATCAGCGGTGACGGGTACAACAGCGAGCTGTACGAGACCGCCATCGGCGTGGACGTGGTGACGCAGGGCGAGGACCGCCAGGTGGGCTTCGCCACTCCGGCGCGGACGCTGGACGTGGACACGTGCTCGGAGGCGCTGGTGGTGCAGGGCTGGGACCTGGTGGGCAACCTGGCCTCGCTGTCCGTGCCGGAGGTGACCCTGGCCGCGTCGGATCCGGGCGCGACCTTTCACCTGCTGCCGGATTGCTCGGATGCGCCCGTGGCGGTGGTGAGCCTCAAGAACTCGCAGCGCGAAGGCCTCTTCTACATCCGCGCCGCGACCGCCGGCCCGCTGACCATCACGGCGACGGGCGACGGCGCGAGCAAGACCCAGGAGCAGACGGTCCGCTGATCCACGCCGTGCGTGCGCGCGGTGGACCGACAGCCGGTCCAGGTGGAGGCGACGACCGCCGGATGTTCGCTTCGGCGACAAGGGCGCGGTAGAGGGGGGCGCGTGTACGGACGGGCGGTCATTTCCTGGGTGGGGCTCTGCCTCCTGTTGCTGCTTCCCGCGTGCGCGCCGCGAGCCACGAAGCCCGCCGCGCCCGCCGCGCCCGCCGTGGTGTCCGGAGGCACCGAGGACCTGGCCCTGCGGTACCTGGACGCCTGGGCGCGCAACGACGTGGCCGCGCAGCGCCAGGGGCTCGTGGACGCGCCCCAGGACTTCGACGCGCAGCACGCGCGCTGGAGGCAGGACCTGGGCGTCATCGCCTCGCGCTTCGACCAGGTGGTGCTCGAGTCCCAGGACGCCACCACGGCGGTGGTGAGGTTCCGCGGCGTGCACACGCTGCGTGGGCTGGGTGACTGGGAGGTCGAGTCCCGTCTGCGCTTCGTGCTCCGGAGCAATCGCTGGAGCCTGCGCTGGACGCCGGAGGTGTTCCATCCCGACATGCGGCACGGGGACCGCTTCGGCCGCGCGCGGAGCTGGGGCCCTCGCGCCGGGTTGCTCGATGCGAATGGGGATCCGCTCACCCTGCCGGGAGAGGTGATTCGCATTGGCGTGATGCCGGGCCGGGTGAAGGACCGCGCGGCCGTGGCCAGCGTGCTCCAGTCGCAGCTCGGCGTGGACCCCGCGAAGGTGCTCGCCGCGCTGAACGCCGCGAGCGCGCAGCCCGAGCAGTTCATCGCGTTCATCGACGTGCGCCTGGAGCGATACCAGCAGATTCGCCCCGTGCTCGCGCCGGTGCCCGGCATCTTCTTCCGCAAGAGGCCCGCGCGCCTCACCCCCGCGGAGGGCTTCGCCGCGCACACGCTGGGACGGGTCGGGGACATCACGGCGGAGGCGCTCCAGTCGTTGGGCCAGCCCTACCAGCCGGGCGACGTGGTGGGGCTGTCCGGCCTGGAGCGCGCGCAGGAACGGACGCTGGCGGGACGTCCCTCCGGCGAGGTGCGGCTCCAGCGCCGTTCTGGCGGCAGCGAGCTGCTGTACCGCTTCGACGGTGAGCCGGGACGCGATGTCCGCACCACGTTGCGAATGGACGTGCAGTCGGCGGCGGAGGCCGCGCTCATGGACGTCACCCAGCCCGCCGCGCTGGTCGCGGTGGACACGGCCACGGGCAAGGTGCTGGCGGTGGCCAGCCGGCCCCTCGGAGAAGGGTGGCACCGCGCGCTGATGGGGCGCTATCCCCCGGCCTCCACGTTCAAGCTGGTGACGGCCACGGCGCTGCTCGAAAGCGGCCTGAAGCCGGACTCGCGCGTCGACTGTCCCCTGGAGGTGACGGTGGGCCGCAAGCGCTTCCGCAACTTCGAATCCGAGGTGCTGGGCGTCACCACGTTGCGACGGACGTTCGCGCTGTCGTGCAACACCACGTTCATCCAGCTCTCGGCGAAGCTGGACCCGCGCGCGTTGGAGGACGCGGCCCGGCGCTTCGGCTTCGGGGTGAACTACGACGTGGGGCTGCCGTCACCGGGCGCCACCTTCCCTCCGCCGAAAGACGACGCCGAGCGCGCGGCGGACGCCATGGGCCAGGGTCGCGTCCTGGTCACGCCGCTGCACATGGCCACCGTCGCGGCGGCTGCGGCCACCGGCGTCTGGCACGCGCCGCGCCTGCTCGTGGACGCGGAGCCCGGCCCGGAGTCGCGGCTGAATCCGGGCACGACGGCCATGCTCCGCGACCTGATGCGCGCGGTGGTGACGGACGGCACGGCGAAGTCCGCCGCCAGCATCCCGGGTCTCATGGGCAAGACGGGCACGGCGGAGTTCGGCACGTCCGTGCCGCCTGAAACCCATGCGTGGTTCGTCGGCGTGCGCGACGGCATCGGCTTCGCGGTGTTCGTGGAGGGCGGCGGCGTGGGAGGCCGTGTCGCGCTGCCGCTCGCGATTCGCTTCCTCCAGGCGCTGGACGCGGCCTCGGTCATCTCCTTCAGCAAGAACGACGGCTCCAGCTAGCGCACGGGGCCGTCCCTCCGAGCGCCGCGCCCCTTTCCTCGCTGGCGGCTGGTCACCCCTCGGGACACTGTCCACGTTGCGAGGATGGGCGCCGAACGCTCGAGCGGCCAGGGCACCGAGCCCGTGGCGCACCCCCCGCGCCACTCCGGCGCGCGGCGGAGGCCGGCGCCGAAGCGCGAAGGGCCGCCCGCCTGGAGCGAGCCGGTGGAGTCCCTCCTCGCCCGGCTGGGCAGCACCTCACAGGGACTGACCCCACAGGAGGCCGAGGCGCGGCTCGAGTCCCTGGGCCCCAATGCGCTGGAGTCCCGGCGCCGCCGGCCGCTCCCTCTGGAACTGCTGCTGCGGCTGGGCAACCCGCTGGTGCTGGTGCTGCTGGTGGCGTGCGGCATCTCGGCCTTCGTCCACGACCTGACCAGCTCCGCCATCATCGCCGTCATCGTGTTGATCAGCGTGACGCTGGACTTCGTCCAGGAGCACCGCGCCAGCAACGCGGCGGAGCGCCTGCGTGGCGCCGTGGCCCTGCGTGCCCGGGTGCTGCGCGACGGCGTGGAGCAGATGCGGCCCGCCACGGAGCTTGTCCCCGGGGACGTGGTCCTGCTGGCCACCGGCAGCCGCGTGCCCGCGGACGCACGTCTCATCGAGTCACATGCGCTGTCCGTGAACGAGTCGCTGCTCACCGGCGAGCCCTACCCGGTGGAGAAGGCACCGGGCCTCGCGTCCGCGGACGCACCGCTCGCGGAGGTGGGCAACACCGTCTTCGCCGGCACGTCGGTGCTGGGAGGCACGGCCCGCGCGCTCGTGTTCGCCACCGGCCGTGACACCGAGGTCGGCGGCATCGCCCGGGGACTGGACGCGCCCGTCGCCTCCACCGCCTTCGAACGGGACACGCGCCGCTTCTCCGTGATGCTGATGCGGCTCACGGTCCTGATGGTGCTGTTCGTGCTCCTGGTGAACCTGACCCTGGAGCGTCCGCTGCTGGAGTCCTTCCTCTTCGCCATGGCCCTGGCGGTGGGGCTCACGCCGGAGCTGCTGCCCATGGTGGTCTCGGTGACGCTCGCCCGGGGCGCCCTGCGGCTCGCGGACCAGGACGTCATCGTCAAGCGGCTGAGCGCGGTGCACGACCTGGGCTGCATGGACGTGCTGTGCACCGACAAGACGGGCACGCTCACGGAGGCGAACATTCGGCTGGAGCGCACCGAGGACGCCACCGCCCAGCACAGCGAGCACACCCTCGCGTGGGCCTTCCTCAACAGCCACTTCGCCACCGGCCTGCGCAGCCCCATGGACGAGGCCATCCTGGCCCGGCGCGTGGAGTGCACGCAGGGCTGGCGGAAGCAGGACGAGCTGCCCTTCGACTTCGAGCGCCGCCGCGTGTCCGTGCTGCTGGAGAAGGACGGCCGCCGCGTCCTGGTGGTGAAGGGCGCGCCGGAGGCCCTGCTGTCCCGATGCGAATCGCTCGAGGCAGCGGACGGGACGGCGCAGGCCCTGGACGCGGACGCGCGGGAGTGCCTGCAAGCCCGCGCCGATGCCTTGAGCGAGCAGGGCTTCCGGGTGCTGGGCCTCGCCTGGCGCGACGTCCCGTCCCAGCGCGGGCGGCTGTCCCTGGAGGATGAGACGGACCTCGTCTTCGCGGGCTTCGCCTCCTTCCTGGATCCGCCCAAGCAGAGCGCCCGGCCCGCGCTGGCGGCGCTGGGCGAGGCGGGCATCGAGGTCAAGGTGGTGACGGGCGACAACGCGCGGGTGGCGGTGCACGTCTGCCAGGAGCTGGGGCTGGAGGTGCGGGGCGTGCTCACTGGCGCGGAGGTGGCCCTGCTGGACGACCCGGGCCTGCGCGCGCGGGCGGAGGACACCACCGTCTTCGCGCGCGTGTCCCCCTCTCAGAAGAGCCGCATCCTGCGCGCGCTCAGACAGCGCGGCCACGTGGTGGGCTACCTGGGGGACGGCATCAACGACGCGCCTTCGCTGCACGAGGCGGACGTGGGCATCTCCGTCTCGGGCGCGGTGGACGTCGCGCGGGAGGCCGCGGCGCTCCTGCTGCTGCGCCCGGAGCTGGGCGTCCTGCACGACGGCGTCCTGGAGGGGAGGCGCACCTTCGGCAACGTCATGAAGTACATCCGCATGGGGACCAGCTCCAACTTCGGCAACATGTTGAGCATGGCCCTGGCGTCGCTGGTGCTGCCGTTCCTGCCCATGCTGCCCATCCAGATCCTCCTCAACAACATGCTGTACGACGTGTCGGAGCTGGCCATCCCGCTGGACACGGTGGACGCGGAGCAGCTCGCGCGGCCCCCTCGCTGGGACATGCGCTTCGTGCGCCTCTACATGGCGGTGTTCGGCACGCTCAGCTCGCTCTTCGACGCGGCCACCTTCACGGTGCTGCTGCACGGCTTCCACGCCGACGCGCCGCTCTTCCAGACGGGCTGGTTCATGGAGTCACTGACCACGCAGGTGCTGGTCATCTTCATCATCCGCACCCGGGGCGGCGCGGCGCGCAGCCCCCCCGCGCGGCTCCTGGTGCTGTCGTCGCTGGGCGCGGTGGCGGTGGCCTGCGTGCTGCCCTTCACGCCGCTGGGGAACTACCTCGGCTTCGTGCCGCCGCCGCCCGCCATCCTCGCGTCGCTGGGCGCGCTGGTGGCGCTGTACCTGGGCTGCGCGGTGGTGCTCAACCGCTGGTTCTTCCGCCGCTTCGACACCGCCTGACGCGCCCCCTCGCGAAAGGATGCAATCGTCCCGCCAACGGGACGTCTGTAGGCTCATGCGTGGGAGAGACCGAATGACCTGGAACCCGTTGCGCGCGCTGGCCGTGGTCCTGCTGTTCATCCCTGTCGTCGCCGGTGCCGCGACGCGGCAGCAGGAGCTGGACACGTTGCTGACGCAGTACCGCCAGCTGCGCCAGTTCAACGGCGTGGCGCTCGTCGCCAACGAGAAGGGTGTCCTCCTGAAGAAGGCCTATGGCCAGGCCAACTTCGAATGGAACGTGCCCAACACGCCGGACACGAAGTTCCGCCTCGCGTCCGTGACGAAGCAGTTCACCGCGATGGTCATCCTCCAACTGGTCTCGGAGGGGAAGCTGAAGCTCGACGACACGCTGGTGTCGGCCCTGCCGGACTACCGCAAGGACACGGGCTCGCGCATCACCGTCACCCACCTGCTCAACCACACGTCCGGCATCCCCAACTACACGAGCCTGCCGGACTTCTTCGCCAAGGAGTCGCGCAACCCGTACTCCGTCGCGGACTTCGTGAAGCGGTTCGCCAGCGGTGACCTGGAGTTCGAGCCCGGCTCGAAGTTCGCCTACAGCAACTCCGGCTACTTCCTGCTGGGCGCCATCATCGAGCGCGTCACCGGCAAGACGTACGCGCAGGCGGTGCAGGAGCGCATCTTCACGCCGCTGGGCATGAAGGACTCCGGCTACGACGTCTCCTCCACGGTGCTGCCCAAGCGCGCCAGCGGCTACGAGCTCGGGCCGGACGGCTACGTCAACGCCTCCTACCTGGACATGTCCCTGCCGTACGCCGCCGGGGCGCTGTACTCGACGGTGGAGGACCTCTACCGCTGGGACCGCGCGCTCTACGAGAACAAGCTGCTGCCGGAGGTCCTGAAGCAGAAGATGTTCACGCCCGGCCTGGAGAACTACGGCTTCGGGTTCTCCATGGACCCGCTGAAGCTGGACGACGGCAAGACGGAGCTCGCCACCATCAACCACAGCGGCGGCATCAACGGGTTCAGCACGCGCATCTTCCGCGTGCCGGCGAGTAAGGAGGTGGTCATCCTCCTGGACAACACGTCGCGCGGCGACAAGCTCAAGCCGCTGGCCGCCGGCCTCTTCAGCGTGCTCCACGGCATCCCGCCCAAGGCGCCCCGGTTGGGCATCCGGGAGATGCTGAGCATGACGGTCGACAAGGAGCCCGTCGCGAAGACCGTCGCGCGCTACCGCGAGCTGAAGGCCACGAAGCCGGACGCGTATGACTTCTCCGATGATCAGCTCAACAGCCTGGGCTACCAGCTGCTCCGGACGGGCCGCCCGGCGGACGCCGTCGAAATCTTCAAGCTCAACGTGGAGATGTTCCCGAAGGTGGGCAACGTCTACGACAGCCTGGGTGAGGCGTACCTCGCCGTCGGCGACAAGGAGCAGGCGCGAGTGAACTACCGCAAGGCGGTGGAGCTGGACCCCAAGAACACCAACGCGGCGGGCGCGCTTCAGAAGCTGGGCGAACAGTCCGGGCCGCCCGCGACAAAGGCAGCCCCCTAGCGGCACCAGATGTGAGCGAATGCGGTCCGCGCCACGGGCGTTGTGCCCGGGGGGCGGTCCAACGTGGTGCTCACGAAAGGTGCCTGCATGAAGCTCTATTTCAATCCGCGCAGCCGGGCGGTCATTGGCAAGTGGATGCTCGACGAGGCGGGGGTCGAGTACGAAATCGTGCCCATCGACCTGGAGAAGCGGGAGCAGAAGTCGCCGGAGTTCCTCCAGGTGAACCCCGCCGGCAAGCTGCCCGCGCTGGTGGACGGAGATGCGCGCGTGTTCGAGAACGCCGCCCTCTGTCTCTACATCGCGGACAAGTACCCGCAGGCGAAGCTGGCGCCCAAGGTGGATGCGCCCGAGCGCGGCCGGTACCTGTCGCTGATGGTGTACTCGACGTCGCAGCTGGAGCCGTCCATGGGCGACCACATGGCCCAGGCCCCCACGCCGCCGCAGCGCGGGTGGACGGAGTACCCGCAGGCGCTGGACGCCGTGGAGCGCGAGCTGGGAGACGGCCCTTATCTCTTCGGCGACTGGTTCACCGCCGCGGACGTGATGATCGGCTCCATGTTCATCTACCAGCGCATGCTGGGAGGTTCGACGGGGCGGCCGAAGCTGGAGGCCTACGTGGACCGGCTGCAGGCACGTCCCAAGGGCTTGAAGCTGCGCTGAGGCGCCCTCGCTTCACGGCGCGGTGAAACCCCGCGTCAGCCAGTCGATGAAGACGCGCACGCGCGGGGACAGCTGCCGGTTGCGTGGGTACATCAGGGACACGGGCGTGGGCGTCGGCGGGTGCTGGGGCAATACGGGCACCAGCGTGCCTCGCCCGAAGTCCTCCTCCAGGCGGTAGCGCGGCGCCTGGATGAGGCCCAATCCCAGCCGCGCCGCCGCGACGAAGCTCTCCGCGCCGTTCACGGACATCGTGGTGGGCAGCACGACGTGGCGCACCTCGCCGCCCACCGTGAACTCCAGAGGAATCAGGCTCCCCGTCAGCGACGAGCGGAAGCCCACCATGCGGTGCCCGTGCTGGAGCGCCTCGACACTCTCCGGCACGCCATGCCGCGCCAGGTAGGCCGGGGACGCGCACGTCACCTCCTCCAGCAGCGCCACCCTGCGGGCCACCATGTCGCTGTCCTTGGGCTCACCGGCGCGCAGCACGCAGTCCACGCCCTCGCGCACCAGGTCCACCAGCCGGTCGCCTTCGCTCATGTAGAGCTCGATGCCCGGGTAGCGCTCCAGGAACTCCGGCAGCCGGGGCAGCACGACCCTGCGCGCCAGCGTCCCCTGCACGTCCACTCGCACGAGCCCCTTCGGCTGTCCGCCCACGAACGCCGCGTCCGCCTCCTCCAGGTCCGCCAGCAGGGACACGCAGCGCTGGTAGTACGCCTCGCCGTCCAGCGTGGGGCTCACATGCCGCGTGGTGCGCTGGAGCAGGCGCACGCCCAGCCGCTCCTCCAACTGCTTCACCGCGTCCGTCACCGACGAGCGCGGCAGCCCCAGGTCCTTCGCGGCCTGGGTGAAGCTCCGGCGCTCCACGATGCGCGTGAAGGCCTTCATGGCGTCGAACCGGTCCATTGTCCGCCCTGTCGAACAGTGATGCCGGAACAAAGCCGATTATCCGTGACGCGGAAAGGTCCATCTTGTCCTCACCTGATGCCCGAGCGCGGACGTCGGCGGACCCCAGAGGAGAAGACCCCATGACGACCCAGACCTTGCAGAAGAAGACGGCCCTCGTGACGGGCGGCTCGCGCGGCATCGGCGCCGCGGTGGCGGAGCGGCTCGCTCGCGACGGCTTCAACGTCATCGTCAACTACGCGGGGAACCGCGACGCGGCGGAGGCCGCGGTGCGCAGGATTGAGGCGGCGGGAGGCCGGGCCCTGAGCCTCCAGGCGGATGTCGCGGACCCCACCGCCTTCCCCCGGATGTTCGACGCGGCGGCAGAAGCGTTCGGCGGCGTGGACGTGCTGGTGAACAACGCCGGCATCGGGAAGTTCGTGCGCTTCGCGGACTTCGACGACGCGCTGTTTGATCAGCACGTGGCCGTCAACATCAAGGGCACGTTCAACGGCCTGCGCGAAGCCGCGCGCCGCCTGCGCGACGGTGGGCGCGTCATCAACTTCTCCACCAGCGTCATTGGCCTGCGGATGGAGAACTACGGCGTCTACTCGGCCACCAAGGCCGCCGTGGAGGCGATGACCGCCGTCCTCTCCAAGGAGCTGCGCGGCCGGAACATCACCGTCAACTGCGTGGCGCCCGGACCCACCGCCACCGAGCTGTTTCTGGACGGCAAGTCCCCGGAGCTGGTGGACCGCATGGCGAAGCTGAACCCCCTGGAGCGGCTGGGCACGCCGGAGGACATCGCCGCGTCCGTGGCCTTCCTCGCGGGTCCGGAGGGCGGGTGGATCAACGGCCAGATCCTCCGCGCCAATGGCGGCATGGTCTGAACGCCTGCCGTGCGGGCAGGGGACCGGGCGGCGCATGGGGCTCGCGCTCCTGAGGGGACGCCGTGCCGCCGGGTGGCTCCAGGCGGCAGGCGTCCCCACCGTTGTCGCGTGAGCGACGAGAACCCAGGGATGGGCGGCGGATGGGAGGACCCCCGGTTGCGGGCGCTGGAGCAGTTGCTGGCCCTCCCCGTGGCCGAGCTGCGTCCCACGCTGGACACCGCGGGCCAGCTCGTCTCGGAGCTGCTGAACGCCGACAAGGTGGACGTCTTCCTCTTCGAGCAGAGCACCCAGAGCCTCGTCGCGGTGGGCACGAGCCAGACGCCCATGGCCCTCCTGCAGAAATCGTTGGGCTTGGACCGGATGCCGCTGGCCAATGGCGGGCGCGCGGTCCAGGTGTACGAGACGGAGACCCCCTTCATGACCGGCCGCGCGGAGGAGGATCCGAACGAGCTCCCCGGCATCAAGCACCGGCTGGGGGTGCGCTCCTCCCTGATGGTGCCGCTGCCCATCGGCATGGAGACGCGGGGCGTCCTCGCCGTGACGTCGGCCCAGAGTGACTTCTTCACCCCCCATGACCTGCGCTTCCTGCAGGCCGTGGCGCGCTGGGTGGGCATGGTGGCCCACCGCGTGGAGCTGGTGCAGGAGCTGACGAAGCTGGCGGTGAAGCAGGCCCGCCGTAAGGCGGCCGAGGAGCTCATCACCGTGCTCGCGCACGACATGGCCAACCACCTGCTGCCGCTCCAGGCCCGCATCCAGCTCATCCAGCGTCGCGCCGCGCGAAATCAAGCGCCGGAGGACCTGCGGGACGCGACGGGCGCGGCCGCGTCGCTGCGCTCCCTCACCCGGCTCATCAACGACCTGATGGACGTGGGACGCCTGGACCAGGGCCTCTTCAGCCTGCGTCCCCAGCCGGTGGACCTGACGGGGCTGGTGCGGGAGTTGGTCGCGACCGCGAGCACGCCCGAGCGCCCGGTGCACTTCGAGGGACCCGAGGAGCTGGTGACGGTCGCGGATCCAGACCGCGTGCGGCAGGTGCTGGAGAACCTGGTGGCGAACGCGCTCAAGCACTCGCCGCCGGGGCGGCCCGTGGACATCCGCCTGCAAGCGCAGGCGCGTCCGGAAGGGCCCTGGGTGCGCGTGACGGTGAGCGACCAGGGGATGGGCATTCCGTCCGAACAACTGCCCACGCTCTTCGAGCGCTTCACGCGGGGAGCGGACTCCAAGGGGCTGGGCATCGGCCTGTACCTCGCGCGCCGCATCGCGGAGGCGCATGGCGGCACCCTGGAGGTGGTCTCCACGTCCCGGGCCGGCACGTGCTTCGGACTGTCGCTGCCAGTGGTGGCCGGGTAGGCGGAGAGGAATCGCACGGCGGGGGTGAGGGGGAAAAAGGGGCATTTCCGTTGAGTGGGGGCAGGCGCGAAACCGGAGGGCCATCACGGCCGCCGGGCGCCACCCATCAGGAGCAACCCCATGTCACCGTCCCCACGCCTTCGTTCCGTGGCCCGGCTCACCGCAGTGGCCTTCACCACCCTGGGCCTCAGCGCGACCGCGCAGACGTATGCCTTCCCAGGCAGCAGCGCGGACCTGCCCGAGGGCAGCCACTGGTGGATCTCCAGCGACCACGGCGGCACGCACAACCGCGACCTGAGCGCCGTGCGCTTCGACGACGACGAGAAGCGTTTCACCCGCGTGAAGATTCCCTTCGCGGACTACGCGGCCAACCCGCGCAACGCCGACTGGGTCATCTACGGGCTGCCCGTCTCCGCCATCGCGGATGGCGAGGTGCTCACCTGTTGGCGCAACGCCCCGGAGGGCCTCAAGCCGGCGGTGTACGGCGGTGACGACGTGCCCCATCCGGGCCGCACCTCCAACCCGCTGCGCATCCCGCGCTCGGGCAACCACGTGAACATCCGCACGGACGACGGGAAGATCATCCTCTACGCGCACCTGCAGCCCGGGAGCGTCCCGGAGGAGCTCTGTCCCTTCAACGCCACCTACGTGGCGGACGCGGAGGACCGCGTGGGAGACCTGCCCCGGGAGGTGATTGTCCCCGCGGCGCAGCGGGTGCGCGTGAAGCGCGGGCAGTTCGTGGGCCGCGTGGGCAGCTCCGGCGCTTCGTCGAATCCCCACCTGCACGTGCACCTGCAGCCCATGACGGGCGCGACGACGCTGGGCACGTCCCTGCCGCTGACCTACTCGCAGGCGTGGCAGAAGAACGGCGCGGTGGCGTACGACTCGTCGCTCGACTTCGTCCCGCTCCAGAACGAGGCGCTCGACCTGTTCCCCTAGGCCATCCACCCGGATCCGCTGCTGCGCCGGGGCGACATCACCGGGGACCCGGTGCTGGAGGTGGCGACGGCGGCCTCGGGCGGCATGGTGGTGACGGCCACTCGGGACGTGACGGGGCGGCTGGCGCTGGGGTCGTGGCAGCTGGCGGGGGACGGCACCTTCACGAAGCTGCATGACGCCGCCGCGGGCGCGGCCAGCTCCATCGCCATGGTCCACCCTCACAACAGCACCACCCGCGACGTGGTGACGGCGCTGCGGGATGGGGATGGGAAGCTCAAGATCATCGCCTGGCGGGTCGCGGCGAACGGCTCCATCGAGCGCAAGGGCGATGCCGGCGGCGACGCGGACGCGACGGAGATCAACCTCGCCACCTTCCCGCAGGGGCTGGGCGTGGTGAGCGCCTTCCGCGACTCCACGGGCCACCTGAAGGTCAGCACCTGGGAGACGTCCGCGACGCTGGACACGGTGACCCGCCGGGGCAACGGCTTCGGCGAGGAGGCGACGAAGGTGGCCATGACGCCCATCCTCAACGGCCGCGTCGCCGGGGATGCGGGCCGCTTCACCGGCGTCGTCACGGCGGTGCGCACGCCCGCGGGCAACCTGAGCCTGACGGCGTGGGAAATCACCCCGCAGAACCTCGTCATCCAGCGGGGCTCCTATCTGGCGGGCGCGGTGACGGACGTGGCCATGAGCACCGTCACGATTGGCAACAGCGTGCGCGACATGGTGGTGGCCAGCACGCGCCTGACCAACGGCGTGCTGCGCAACATCTCCTTCGACGTCACGGCGGCCGGACAGTTGGTGCGGCGTGACCACGAGGACGGCGAGGCCATCCTGGATTTGAGCGCGGCGCGCGTGGTGGGCGAGCACGTGGTCACCCCGGTGCGGGACACCACGGGCAACCTGCGCGTCTACACCTGGGACGTGGACGCGGACGGCAAGGTGCACCGCACCGGCAAGGAGCGCGCGGGCGCCATCGTGTCGGGCCTGGCCACCACCTCCACCTATGTGGGCGCTCGCTTCGTCATCACCGCCGTGCGCCTGACGACGGGCACGGGGGGCGGGGACCTGCGTCTGATTGCCTGGGACGCGAATCTCCAGTAGCGCGCGAATGTCTTCCCCGGAGCCTCTGGGCTCTGGGGGAATTTTCACGGATTGCCCGGCTTCTCCTTGCCGCCGATGATGCGTTCGAATGACGCTCGGCACCCGTTTTCGCGAGGGGAGGCATCTTGGAGTTGCGACACGGCCCATGGGCGGGTGCATCCCCGGATGCCGGGTTGGAGACGCTGCGGCGTGACCTGGGCCGGGCGCTCGCGAGCGTCTGTCCCGCGTCGCTCGCGGACCGGCGGGAGGACCTGTTGCAGGTCGCGATGATGAAGGTGGTGGAGCTGCGCGGGCGCATCCAGGGCCAGGCGGAGCTGACCCCCGCGTACCTGTACCGGGTGGCGTACACGACGCTCATCGACGAGCTTCGCCGGATGGGGGCGCGCAAGGAGGTGGCGTTGGAGGAGGTGGAGCAGGGGCCCGCCCAACCGGTGGCGCCGGGAGACCCGGAGCGGGCGGCCGGGGCCTCGCAGATTGCGCGGGCCGTGCGTGATTGTCTTCAGGGGCTGGTGCAGGACCGCCGCCTCGCCGTGACGTTGCACCTGCAGGGACACACCGTCCCGGAGGCCGCGGAGCTGCTGGGGTGGGAGGCCAAGCGGACGGAGAACCTCATCTACAGGGGGCTGAGCGCGCTGCGAGCCTGTCTCTCCACGAAGGGAATCCAGCCGTGAGCGAACGCCGTCCCGAGGATGACACGCTGGATGCGGAGGGCGTGGAGCGGCTGCGCACGGCGCTGCGCGAGGATGACGCGGCAGGGGAGCCGGTGGACGCGGACCTCGTCTGGCGCGCGGTGAGGCAGGAGCTGCCGGTGGAGGAGCGCCGGGCGGTCATCGAGCGCGTCGCGGCGGATCCCGCGTGGGCGCAGGCGTGGCGGTTGGCGAAGGCGATGTCGCAGGCAGCGGCGGAGGCGGAGCGGGGGGCTCCGGCGGTGGTGCCCGCGACAGGCGCGGAGGTGCCCGCGAAGGTGGTGTCCCTGACCGCCCGGCGCTTCTGGCAGGGGCGGCAGGCGATGGCGGCGATGGCCGCGACGGTGGTGGTCCTGGTGGGCGCGGTCGTGGTGGTGCGGCAGCAGCAGGCGCAAGTGGATCCGACGCGGATCCGCGGTGGCGCGGCGGAGGCCATCGCCTCGCAGGTGCCGGAGGCCACCGCGCTGCCCCGCGAGCAGTTCGTGCTCCGCTGGAGCGGAGTGCCCCAGGCGGTGTCCTGGAGCGTGCAGGTGTCGTCGGAGGATTTGAAGGTGTTCCATCGCGCGGAGCGGCTGGAGTCGCGCGAATACACGGTGCCGGTGGATGTGCTCGCGGAGTTGCCCTCCGGAGCGCGCGTCCTGTGGCAGGTGGAAGCGCGGCTTCCGGATGGAAGCGTCCAGCGCGGCAGTACGTTCGTGAACCGGTTGCGGTGAGTGCCGCACCACTTGTTGGGCCAGGCCGGTGGCTCAATGACAAGCAGAGGGGGATTTATGAAGGCAATCAATGTTGGCAGGGGATGGGTGCGCGCGCTGTCCATGATGACGCTGCTGTGGGGCGTCGCGGTCGCGGCGCAGGCCGCTCCCACGCAGGTCCGCCTGGTCGTGACCACGGATCCGCTGGTGGGGGCCACGCATGACACGGTGGTGGCCTCCGTGGTGGACGCGGTCGCCCTGCGCAGGGGGGCCCCGGTGCCCATGACCCTGCGCATCCTGGACGAACACGGCGCCGTGCTCGCGACCGTCACGGGAATCGTGAGCCCGGCGGCGCCTCTGTGGGTGAGCGCGAGGGCGCCTTCTTCCGCCGGGGTCCGCGCGCAGCTCATCCTGCCGCCGGAGGCCGAGCAGCTTTCCGCCGGTGTCCTGGCCATCGAGCGGGAAGGGCTGGGTGATCCGCCGCCGCCGCCCACGAAGCTCGTCTGCGAGTTCCCCGCCAAGGACCCCATCACAACCATGCCGGAGCCTGTCACCATGGGGAAATGCTGGGTGGAGACCGTGGAGACCTGATGTGACCGGAGGGCGGCGACAGCGCGTGGGGCGACTGGGCGGCTTCACCCTGGGGGTGGGGCTGGCCCTGGTCGCCCCCGCGCGGGCCGCCGCCCCCGTGGAGCCCTCCGCGCTCGCCCGGTGCGAGGAGGCCTTCGACGCTCAGCCCGAGGGCTCCGACGCGGCCATGTGCTTCTTCCGGAACGCCCAGGGGCTCCAAGGGCGCGACGAGGCCAGGCGCAGGCTCCAGGGCCTCATCGCGCGGCACCCGGACCGTCCCTGGCTCACGCTGGTGCTCGGCCACATGGAGCTGCTCTCCGAGCCGGCCCTGGCTGAGGCGTCATACCTCCGTGCGGCCCTCGCCTTCCGGAGCCAGGGGAACGCGGAGGGCGAGGTGCTGGCCGGCATCAACCTGCGCAGCGTGCTGGGGATGCGCGGCCAGACGGAGGAGGCGCACCAGTGGGTCCGGCGGGTGGGCGAGGTGGCGCGGGCCTCCGGGGATCCGAAGCTGGAGGTGCGCGCGCTCATCCTGGAGGCGGCGGAGCTGTCCGACCTGGGCCAGGACCTGGGCCGCGCCTACCGCCTGCTCAAGCGCGCGGAGGCGCTCACCTTCCCGGATGGCACGGACGGCATGAAGAAGCAGCTGCTCAGCCCCCTGGCCACGGTGAGCGTGAACCTGGGCCGCTTCGACGAGGCGCTGGACATCTTCGCGCGGCTCGCGGAGCTGGCGGACCGCACGAAGGACGCGGGCACGGAGGCGCGTGTCCGTTTCGCGCTCGCGAACCTCGCCTGGCAGCGGCAGGAGGAGCGTCCCGAACCGGGGGGCCGGCCGGAGCTGTTGCGGCTCGCGCGGGAGGCGCTCGCGACCTCCGAGCGCGCGGGCAGCAAGGCCTTCGAGGCGATGTCGCTGCGCCTCGTGGCGGAGCTGCTGGGCGACGGGTTGGAGGCGCGGAACGAAGCGGAGGACGCCCTGCGCCGCTGCATCGACATCGCCCGGGAGACGGGCCTGCCCGAGCGGCGCATCTCCTGTCTGTGGACGCGCGCCGAACGCCGCTCGGCGGTGGATGCGGCCGCCGCGTGGCGCGACGTGGACGAGGCCCTGTCACTGGCCGCCGAGCATGACAACCCGCTCTATCTCGCCTCCGCGTGGCGTGCCCGGTCGATGGTGGCCTTCCGCACGCGTCCGTTGCCAGAGGCCCTGGGAGAGGCGGAGCGCGCGCTCGCCGCGGTGGAGGTGCTGCGCCAGTGGCAGCGGGACGCCACCAGCCAGGCCGAGCTCTTCTCCGGCTGGGCCAGTGACTACCACCGGCTCGCGGGTCGAACGCTGGAGGCGGGAGAAGCCTCCGCCGTGCCGCCGCGAGAAGCCCTGGAACGCGCCTTCGCGGTGAGCGAGCGCCTGCGGGCGAGGACGTTGTTCGAGGCCCTGGTGGCCTCGCGCGCGCTCCCCACGCCCGAGGAGGCACCGGAGCAGCGGAAGGCGCGGGACGGCGTCCTGCGCGGCCTGTCCGCCACCCAGAGGCGGCTGTTGGCTCCGGCGCTGTCCGCGTCCGAGCGCACGAAGCTGCTGGGCGAGCTCCAGGACCTGGAGCGTCGGGAGCGTGAGCTGCGACCCGCGACCCAGCGCACGGAGCTGTCATTCGCGTCGCTCGCCGCGACCGAGCAGCGCCTGGGCGAGGAGGAGGCCCTGCTCGTCTTCCTCGCGGGCACGGACCATGACCTCCAGGGTGAGCGCGCGGGCGGCGCGTGGATGCTGGCGGTGACCCGAGAGGGCACGCACGCGTACCGCATCCCGGAGCGAGCACGGCTGCGCCCCGCGGTGGCGCTCCTGTCGGGCCTCATCGAGCGCCGCGATGGTTCGGAGGCAGGTGCCGCCGCGGCGCTCTACGCGCAGCTGCTCGCCCCCGCCTTGCGTGAGTTGCCACCGAAGGTGTCGCGCCTGCTGCTCGTGCCGGATGGTCCGCTGCACGACCTGCCCTTCGCCGCGCTGCGGGAGCACGCGGACGGACCACCGTTGATGGCCCGGTACGAACTGGCGCGGGTGCCCTCCGCGAGCCTGCTCCACTACTGGCGCGAGCAGCCCGCACGGCCTCCCGAGGGCGAGGCCCTGGTCCTGGCGGATCCCGACCGGGGCGGCACCCTTCAGGGCACGCAAGTGGCCTCCGCGAGAGGCGGCGTGTTCCTGGAGACGGCGAACCTGGGCGCGCTTCCGGAGGCGCGGCGCGAGGGCCGCACCGTGAGCGAGGCCCTGGAGGACACGGCCGTGAAGCCCCGGTTGCTCGTGGGAGCGGAGGCGTCCGAGCATGCCCTCAAGGAGTCCCGTTGGGACGCGGTGCGCATCCTTCACGTGGCCGCGCACGCGGTCGTGGATGTCGAGTCCCCCGAGCGCTCCGCCCTGGTGCTGGCCCCGGGCGCGGCGGGAGAGGACGGCCTGCTCCAGCCCCGGGAGATCACGGAGCTGCGGCTGCGGGATGCGCTGGTGGTGCTCTCCAGCTGCCGGGGAGCCTCTGGCGCGCTGCTCGCGGGAGAAGGCGTGCTGAGCCTCGCGCGGGCCTTCTTCGAGTCGGGAGCGAGAGCCGTGGTGGCCAGTCTGTGGCCCATGCGCGACGCAGAGGCCGCGGAGCTGCTGGAGCGCTACTACCGGCACCTGGCATCGGGGAGGGGCGCGGCGTCGGCGCTGCGCGAAGCCCAGCGTGAGGCCTGGGAGGACGGCGAGCCCGCTGCCATGTGGGCCGGGCTGGGGGTGATGGGGGACGCGGCGCTGGTGCCGGTGAGGCCCGCCGCCGGGGGCC
>NZ_RAWF01000183.1:0-20220 GCF_003612075.1 Corallococcus sp. CA041A | reverse complement strand
AACGAGCACTGGCTGCTGGAGCGCCACAACTTCCTCTCGCCGAGTCAGGCCCGGCGAGCGCTGATGCAGTCGAAGCAGGCGGCCTGATTACAACCAATCTGGTGTCTCAATAATCCGGTGCGGTACAATTCCCCAAAGCGACCAGCATTATCGTGAGCCAAGCGCGCCTAAGGTACTCGTCGTCAAACGCGCCGGCGTCGTGCAGCGCAGAGAGGTCCGCGAGCACGCGCTGCACCCATAACGTGTCTGGCCGAAACATCATCGGTTCAAAGGGGTACCAGAGCGGCATACCTCGACAATCTACTACCGCTGGCCGGTAGAGAGTCCGTGCAACCACCTGGAGGCACACGCCTTCCCGCCGACCCACCCAGGAGGGATGCAGCAGGGACGTGGGCTTTTAGGGTACCGTTACTGCTTGGGCTCGACACTCTGCCTGCTGGGGTGGCCACTGAGCTGAGGCTAGCTTCATAGGCCGCAAAGACAGCGCCAGTGCTCCAGAACGCCGCGCACCCCGTCGGAGGCCATCACGCCGTCTCCAGAATGTCTCCAAGACTGAAGGGGACTCGGGGCGATAGGCGGGACTGGTGAGGACTGCCCGTGGACTCGAAGTACCCGGACTCACTCACGATTGGGCGAAAGGCGTGCGCCGTCGCGGGTTTAGGGCACCCCGTGTCCACGGGTTCAAATCCTGTCTCCCCGACCAAACGACGAAGCGGGCTGGAGACCGAAAGGTTTCCAGCCCGTTTTCGTTTCTGGGGCTTGGTGCTCTGGCCCCTCCTGCATCAGGAGTTCCTGGACGGAGTGGCGGACGAAGGCCGTCAGTGAAGGCCGCGCCGGGCGAGAAACGATCGCATGGGGCTTCTGCGCCGCGGCAGGCCGAGCGCTTATGGGTGGCGTGGCTCCCAAGCGCTCGAAGTGACGTGCGCGGGCACGCTGATGCACCTGCTGGCGTTAGGTGAGCTGCGTGGCTTCGCGGCCGAAGTTCCTGTCGTCGGGCGTGACGAAGCGGATGGCGGAATACCGGTGCTCAGTGTTGTACCAGGCGACGAAACGCGCCACCCACCCCTTCGCGTCCTGGCTGGAGGCGAAGGCGCGGTGGGAAGGAGTGGCGGTACTTCAGGGTACGAAAGAGGGCCTCGGAAAAGGCGTTGTCGTCCGAGACGCGGGGCCGGCTGAAGGACGGGGGGATGCCCAGCCATTGCAGCGTGGCCAGCAGGGTGGCGCCCTTCATGGGGCCGCCGTTGTCCGAGTGCAGCACCAGCCCTTCGGGGCAACCGGCCTCCTGCCAGCAACTGCGGACGATGACCGGGGACCTGCCGGCCGGCTCCGCGCTTCCAGATGATGTCCCGAACAGAAAAGACTCAATCGCTCTCCTTCTTCGTCAAGCTCCTCGGCGCGTGGAGCAGCGACTGCACACCTGCGTCCGCATGGAGGGAGGCATACGTCGCACAGGACCACTTTTCGGCGGCGAACAACTCGCTGACGGTCGGTTTTTGGTCTGACATGCCCCCCGCTGCGCTCCGCGCGGCTCCCTCCAGAATCCAGGAGCAGTCCATGGTCCACACCTCGGGTATCCCTCGTCGCATCTCCCTCTGGGCAGGCGTTGCCCTGGCGCTGGTTGGCACTCTCACGGGCTGTGCTCCGCCAGGGCCGGAGGACTTGCCCGGAGAGCCCCAGGTGACCCTGGACTCACAATCCCAGGCGCTGGCCTATCCCAACGGGAACAGCCGGACGGTGGTGTCACGGCGCGTCGTCTACAAGGACGCCTCCGGTGGCTACCAGGCGGCGCCGGGCTTCGAGCAGTTCCGCGCGGCCGGTGCCTCCGACAGCACACTGCACGCCATCCGCATCGCCCAGGTGGAGGCCCCGAGCGTGCGCGAGGCCATCGTCTTCATGACCGCCGGGCAGAAGATCTCGAGCAGCGGGCACTCCAGCGGCGTGACGGGCCAGTCCTCCAACTGGGACGCGTCCTGTGACGGCGTCTCCTGCGCCAACGTGGTCCTGGATGGCCGCTCCCTGGCCATGAAGCTCAATGCCCTGGGCTGGTTTCCGGTGGGGAGGACGCACCTGTCCGTGGTCAACGACAACAACTTCGACCACCTGTTCGACAGCGACACGAAGCAGCGCATCGTCAACGGGTTCGTCCACTGGCTCCAGGCCCAGGTCCGACCCGAGACGCGGTCCATCTACCTGGCGGGGAGCTCCCGCGGCGGGTGTCTGGTGATGCGAATTGCCCAGGCGCTCCGCGCCAACACGGCGCTGGATGGCATCACCGTCTACGTGTCGTCGCTGGATGGCGTGTGCAGGAACAGCCAGGGCGAGCTGGGCACGTTCGACACCAAGGTGAACAACCCCGTGCGCCCCTGGGGCACGTTCTACGGCGCGTGGGCCACCAACCTGTCCTCCCAGTTCCCCCGCCGCGAGCGGCTGCACCTGTATCAGGTGGTGGGGGGCCAGGAGGTCGCGCCGGCCACCGGCATCCGCGCCTTCTCCGGGTACGCGGGCGCCACGCCTCCCTCGACGGGCACCGACCTGGACTGGGGCTGGTACAAGCAGACCTGGGTGAAGTGGCAGCACAAGGAGATTGGCAATCCGTACACCGACCCGAGCACGTCGGATCAGCCGCTCGCTATTTCAGAGACGATTGACGCGCAGCTCACCTGGCTGGACGGGCTGCTGTAGCGGGCCTGCGGTCAGGTCTGATGCGTTCTCGGAGCCCCCAACGCATCAGGCGAAGGGGGCCCTGTTGAGGGTAGGGGCTGGAGCCGAAGGGGCGGGGAGGCGCCAAAGGGTGACGCGCGGGCTGTGCGCCGGGCCGGAGCAGAGGCCGTACCGCCCCTCGGGGCACATGCCGGCCCAAGCGGCCCAGCCAGGCGGCAGGCCGCAAGGGCGTGGGCTTCCAGGTCACTGTGGGTGCTTGAGCTCAACACCACACGCTCTGGGGTGGACCCTGTGCCAGGGCCAGCTTCGCAGGCCGCGAGGGCAATGCCAGGTGTTCCAGAATGGCGCGCCCCCCACCGGGGGCCGTCAGGTATGCCAGCCCCCTCCTACGGCCTCCACACCGAGAGCAGGCGAAGACATCCAGCGCGAACGTCCGGCGCAGCAGTCCCGCCCAATCCAATCGCGGCGTGCGCTCCATCGTCGACTCCACCGTCGCAGCCTGGGCCGGGCTCTCCTCCAGCCCCGGCTCCGCCCCCGCTTGAGGGAGCCGCTGGCGTCAACCTGTTCACCGTGAAGGGTGGGCCGCACTTCCTGCTCTTCACGGCGCCAGAGTGCTTCAAGGCCGCGGTGAGCACGTTCGTCCAGAAGCGGCGTGCTCCTCGCGCGGCCTGTTCGCTTTGACCCGCACCTGACGTCTACGGAGCGGGGATGAACTTGAACTCCGCGATGACGATCTCGACCTCCTGACCGTTCTTGGGCGCGAGTCCCTGGAAGAGCCAGAAGTTCATGTGGACGGGCAGGGGGTTCTGGGGAATGCGCTGGACGTAGTCCGGTGGATTGAAGAGCCAGCTGGCCATCTGGTTGACGTTGCCATCCTGGTGGCCATGCAACGCCTGGAAGTAGACCTGCCTCGACGACCACTGGAAGCGGTGGGTGGAGTAGGTCCCCCCGAGGCTGATGGGGTAGGCCTGATGGGAGTAGGGGACGCCCGTCACCGCGGGGTACACGGCCCAGTTGCCCATCTGCGGCTGACTGCCGCCCCACTTCGCGAACTCGATATCGATTTCATTCGTGGCGTCCGGGCCCACGTCGGGACGCGTGTAGTTGAACAGGCCCAGGACCACGTTGTCGTCGAAGAGGTCCGGCCGGCCAATCACCTTGAACTGGTAGGTGCCAAACCCCAGCCGCTGCTGCGGCATGTAGACCTCCGCCGTCGTCCAGCGTCCGTCGCGCCACGCAATCTTCAGGTGGAGGTAGCCGTTCGCATCGACCCAGGCGTTGCGGTCATCCCAGGCATTGGGGCCCGGGCCGCCCTGACCGCTGCGCACCTCCCATTGATAGCCCGAGAAGGAGACGCTCTTCGCCTCCGCGAGCGGAGTGAAGGCGATGCTGGAGACGAGAGCGATACCGAGGACCTGTGAGCCGCGCATGGATGACCCCATTTCGGGAAGGGTGCCAACGTCAAGCACTCCTTCCGATATATCCAGTTTTTCCTGGAATTGAAATGGGATCGCCTCTGGTGAGGTTGCTGGGCTTCTGAATGCGATCTGGCGACTCCTTCTCCTGGGTGACCTTGTTGTCCATGCCGGTGCGGCTGATCTTCGGCTTCGACTTGCCGTGGCCGCGCTTCCAGGTGACGGAGTTGGAGCTCCCCGTCACGGAGATGGCACGGGTGGCCTCCACCTTCACCTTCGCGCGTCAGGGCGCGCAGCCTGGATCGGCTGGACTCCAGGTGTACTGGGAGTCCAGCGTCAGCTTCTGTTCCACCACGGGGCCCTTCATTCCGCGCGCGGTGAGGAGGAAGGTCTGCTCCGGCGCCGTGCCCGAAACCTCCGCGCGGTAGATGAAGCGACAGCCTGCCGTCCACGTGTCATCGGGCACGGGCGCGCGGGAGCCGTCGAGGCAGGGCTCCGGCGCGAAGCCCACCTGGGCGGCGCTCTCCGAGTAGCGGTCCTTCTCCCCGAAGTACGCCTTCTCGGACGTGAAGAGCGCCTTCAGGTTGCTGGCCCCCTCGCACAGCGGGGCCGGCAGGGGCGTTCCCTCCGGCCTGCGCACGCCATGGCACTCCTCGAGGACGAGTTCGGAAGGCCACACCCGCACGGGCTTCCCGTCCACGTACCCATGCGTCATGGAGTACGTGAGCCCTTCGGCGAGTCCGCCCACGCCCACCGCGCGCACGCTGAAGGTGCTGTTGTCGGGCAACGAGCCGGCCATCGAGACCGCGTAGCGGAAGTGGCAACCCGCGAGCCAGGTGGCGTCCGGCGTGGGCACGCGGCTGCCATCCGTGCATGGCGCAGGGGTGGGGAGCCGTGTGACGTCCGTGGTCCAGGCGTCCTTCTCCCCGAAGTACTCCTGCTGGCCCGCCAGCAGCCCGCTGAAGCCGAGGAGCGCCTCGCACCGCAGCCGCTCGCGCAGCTCCTGCTCGGTGGTGCTCCGCGAGGGCGGGACCGGCGCTGGCGCGCTGGCCTTGACCGGAGCCGGCGCGGACCGCGTGGGCGCGGGAGGCTGCTCCTGACGCTCACAACCGCCCAGCACGATAAGCGCCGAGACGAGACGGGTGATCCGGAATGAGAGGCTTCGCACGCGGGACTCCTCGGGTTCGCATTCCCAGGCATCCATCATGGCGTTTTCCGCGCTCCCATTGCCATATCGGGTTCTCAGTCCTTCCCGAGCCCCTCCACCAGGTAGAGCTGGGAGAGCGTCTCGAAGTAGCTGTACGCGTAGGCGCTCCCGTCCGCAGAGAGCGCCAGGGTCATGATCGTGATGAGCCCCGGCGGGGTTCCGCGCGCGGGCACCGTCAGGTGCGGCACGCTTACGCCTGTCTTCATGTCGACCCGGGAGATCTGGACGGGAAGCGAGACACTGCGCAGGTAGAGGGCCGCGCCGCTCGCGTCCCAGCCCACCACCCACTGTCCCGGGAATGTGCCCGGGACCACGCTCTGCGCGTCCCCCGTCGCGGAGAACAGGCGGAGGCTTCCCGATTCATCCACCGCCGCGAGCCATTCCCCATCGGGGGAAATGGCCGTGTGGAAGCCGGTGCCTTCCGCCGTAACGGGCCGGGGGGCGCCGGCGCCCGGCTCGAACACCCACAAGCGGGCGGGGCGCCCCTCCTGGCTCGCGCGCAGCAGCAACCGCTTCCCATCCGGAAACCAGCGTGCCGAAAGCACCGTGGCCACCGGAGCCAATGACACAGGGCGCGGCTCCCCCACGCCGGTGGGCAGCAGGAAGAACTCCATCCGCTCCCCATAACGCACGACCAGCGCCTGCTTGCCATCCGGGGACAGCGCCAGGGGATGCCCGTCTCCCAGCCGGACCGGAGGTGCGCCATCGGTGGTGCGCACGTACGCGCCATAGGTGGGGCCTTCGATCTGGTTCCCCTCGGAGATGAGCAGCATCCGGCCATCCTGGGACAGGTCCGACATGATCGAGGCATCCGCCATCGTGAGCTCCCGCTCCTCCCCCGCTCGCCCGAACACGAGTCCTGAACGGATCTTCTGGTGATCCACCAGGACGGTGCCAGCGTTCGAGATGTCCTGGAGCAGCATCCGACCGGCGATCCGATCCACGAGCCGCGTCGTGCCTCGCAGGTTGACCGCGAACAGCGCGGTGTCCGCACCGATGCGGGCGGCGGTGAACCACACCTCGCTCCCATCCGGAGCCCACGCCAGTCCCCGGGTGCACCCCCAGTCTCCGGAGAGTTCCCGGGGCGGCCCGTCCTTCTCCAGCACCCACACCCCGCCCCGGTCGTCCTTCGGATTCTCATGGAAGAGGAACGCGATTCGCTCGCCATCGGGGGACACCCGCGCGTGGCTGATCCACCCCTGCGACTCGAAGCGCACGGTGCCGGGCGGCTGCTCCAGCCGGAAGGTCTCGCCCACCCGGCGCACCACCGCGAGCGGTCCCTCGCCGCGCCCCCAGTCCGCCTCCAGCACGCCGTCGAGCACGGCCCGCGGTGCGCCGCCCGCGAGCGGCATCAACCCGAGCGTGCCACTGCCATGCTCCGGGTCGAAGAACCGGGGGGCGAGCAACACCGCCAGCTCTCCCCGGGACGACGCGGCGAGCACATCCGCGTTCAGTCCACGAGGCTGCGACAGCGGACGCTCGGTGCGCGCGCTGTAGAGCTCCACGGGGCCTCCCTCCCACGCCGCGCCATAGAGAAACGTGTGTCCATCCGCGGAGAACCGCGCGCTGAGCACGGGGCCTCGCTGGAAGGTGGCCGGTCGGTACGTGGAGCTCGACACCGGGACCTTCCACGGACGCCCGAACGCCAGGAGCCCACCCGCCACGCACAGCAGCGCGACCGCCAGGAGCGTGAACAAGGCCGGACGCGGGAGGGCGCGGGGATGCACGGCCCGGGGCACCTGACTTCCGGAGCGGGACGCGATGGACTCCAGGGCGAAGGCCAGGTCCTGCGCGGACTGGAACCGGTCGCCGGGAGCCTTCGCCAGACAGCGGGCGACGATCGTTCCCAGCTCACCCGGCAGCATGGGGGGCTCGTCGCGGAGCGCGGCGCTCATGCGCTCCACCGCGCTGTCACCCCCGAAGGGGGCCTGACCGCTCAGGGCTTCGTGGAGCACCGTGCCCAGTGAGAACACATCCGCGCGAGGATCCGCGCTCTGCCCGCGGATCTGCTCGGGGGCCATGTAGCCGGCGGTGCCCATCACCGCGCCGCTCCGGGTCACCGCCGCGCCTTCGCCGCGCTCGGTGAGCCGCGCCAGCCCGAAGTCGAGGATGCGGGCACCGCCATCCGCGCACAGGAAGATGTTCGCCGGCTTGAGGTCGCGGTGGATGACGCCGCGGGCATGCGCGGCCGCGAGCCCCTGTGCCAGCTGGATGCCCAGCCGCAGGACCTCCGCCAGGGGCAGCGGCCCGCGCATCAGCCGCGTCCGCAGGGTGACGCCCTCCAGCCACTCCGTGACGAGGTAGGGCGTGCCTTCATGGGCTCCCACGTCGAACAAGGTCAGTAGATGCGGATGGGACAGCGCACCTGCGGCGCGGGCCTCCTGGCGGAAGCGGGCCAGACGCTCGGGCTCCTGGGCGAACCGTGCCGGGAGCACCTTCAGCGCCACGTCCCGTCCAAGTCGCCCATCGCGCGCCCGATACACGTCGCCCATCGCGCCACTGCTGGCATGCCCGACGATGGTGTAGGGCCCCACCTGCTCCCCTGGAACGAACAGGCGGGGCGGAGGGGCCGCTTCTTCCCCCAGTGCTCCCTCCGCGTGCCACGTCGCCGCGATGGCGGCGAGCAGCGTCCCACAGGCGTCACAGCGTGAGGTGTGGGCCTCGGCCAGGGCCCGCTGCTCGGGAGGCAGGCGGTCCTCAACGAAGGCGAGAATCGTTTCCTCGGAAGGGCAACCAGACATGGTGGGAAGCAACTCTAGCCATGGTTGCCTTCAAGGAAGAAGTGGCGGGACCGTCACCCGGTACGCGCGGACGAGCAGGGGGCGAGTCCCCGGCGCACCGAAACCCAAGCCAGGCTGCACCTCGGCACCCACGCGAAAGCCTCGGTAATCGCGGCGGCGGCTGACCAATCGTTCAGCCACCCCCTGCCATCTCCCACGAGGGGTTCCTCGGTCTCCTCGCTACATGAAGATGTAATTGTAGTCGCAGTTTTCGTTCATGGTTGCGGTGTGAGGGTGATTCACTTCAAGTGGCTGCATGGCGCCGGGGAAGGAAGCCCACGTCCCAGGGGCGCCCCCGGACGGCCTTACGCGGCCTTGTTCGGCTGCGATTGCTCCGCGAGATAGCGCTTGAGTCCCTCCACCTTGTTCTTGAGGTTCGGGGACTCGCGCAGCCCGTCGAAGTATTGGTCCCATTCCTCCCTGCGGGGGGTGACCGGGCCGCCGGGGAGGGAGAGGATTCCGACGAAGTGCTGGAACTCCTCCCCCGGACTGTTCTTCAGGCCCTTGAAGGCATCCATGACTCCCAACAGCGCTGGACCCTTGATGCCGTAGGCCTCTCCCAACTTCATGAGCTGCTTCAGTTGCTGGGGGGGCTCCGTCAGCAGTTCCGGGCTCTGCTGCGCGAGCTTCTGGATGTCCAGCGGTGACAGCTTCATCTCTTCGGAGAGCACCTTGAGGCTCTCCTCGTCCGCGTCCACCAGCGTGGAGAGCACGGGCTCGGTGATTCCCGCAGCCTGGAGGCTCATCTTCAGGTTCGCCTCCTTCTTTTCGGCCTCCTGTGCCTTGGTGACGACGGAGATGACGGCTCCGCCAGCGACGAGGAGGCCGCCGGCAATCTGTCCCCCGACGGGAACGGCTTGAATGGTGGCCGCGGCGAGGATGAGTCCGCCCAACGCGGAGGCGCTCTTCCCCGCGGCTGAAAGGTAGTCCCCATTCTTGACTGCCTGCACGCTTCCGATGAAATCGCCAATGGCCCCCACCGCGTTGCCTATCCCTGTCATGCGCTCGAAGACCTTCGAGGCGGCGCTGCCAGCCTTGCCAAACATCTGGAGCAGCATCGACGCGCCATCTCCCCCGACACCGATCGTGTCGCCGATGGCTTTCACCTGCTCCTCAAGCGGGTTCTTGTGGAAATTACTCACGCCATTGACGGCACCCACGAGGGAACACGCGAATCCGAGCGCGCGGATCGGCTGGACGATCCCCGGAGCGCCACCGGCGAGGGTGGCGGAGAGTTTCTTGAACTTCTCCTGCGCCGCCTCGCCACCCGTGGGCAGTGCCTTGAAGGCAGCCGCCATCTCCTTCATCTCGGCCTGGGTGCAGCCGAACAGGGCGTGATTCTCCTCGAGCGTGCCGATGAGCCGGTTCACGGCCTCCGGGTCGTCCGCCTTCGACAGCACCAGGTAGCCCATGGCCTTGGTGGTGGCAGCGGTGAGCTTGGTCGAGGCATCCGTTCCGGCCTTGCCGAACGTCGCCGCCGCGTCGAGGTCATCGAAGAGGCTGGGTTGGTCTTCGGCCTGCTTCTGGAACTCCCCCAGGAGCAGTTCCTGACCCGCCTTGGTGTTGGCGAGGTCGGGGAGGTGCGCCATGGTCTTCTCCGCCTCGTCGCCGAGGAAGTCCATCCACTTCGGGAGCTGGGAGCCAGGGGCCGTGGCTCTCGCCGGATCCGCGGTGCCCGGCGTCGTCAGGCTGCCCAGGAGCTTCCGAGCTGCTTCCTCGTACTCGCCGTACGCGGGGGTGCGGCTCTCGTAGTCGAGGATGGCTTTCTGCCGCTGCTTCCCGGTGAGCGCGGGACTCAGCTGGGCGACGAACTTCGTCAGGTCTTCGTTGGCCTCGTCGAAGGCGATCTTCTTTTCCTCGAAGTCCTCCCGGGTCTTCTGGATGCCGCTCGCCAGCGAGTTGCCCACCTGAGCGGCCGGGCCGGACTTTCCCTGCTGATCGAGCGTGTTCGCGACCATCGCGCCCAATTCGGCGCCACCGATGGTCTGTGCGAGCGCGGAGAACAGCGGCTCCTGTTCCCTGAACAGCTTCTCCGCCGGGCACGCGTTCGCCATCTCGGTGGCGATCATCCTGGTGACGTTCGGGCCGCCAATGCTCGCCGCCTTGGCCAGCGCGCTCAGTTGGGGCTTGGCGAGCTGCGGGCTGGTGTTCAGCGACTGCGCGGCCATCTTCTTCAGCTCGGGTCCGAGCTCCTGGACCAGGGCCTTCTGGTAGTGTGGATCCTTGTTGCCCTCGAGCAGGCCCTGCAGGGTCTTCGCGCCAACGTCATAGATGCAGCCATCCTTCATGGACTGACGCACCTTCTGGGCATCCGCGCGCGCTGCCGCCTCCGCCTCTTCCGCGGTCAGCTTCGGCTTCTCTGCCTGATTGTTGACCTCGGGCCCGCTCCCCGCGCCATCGGACTGCTGGGGCGCGTCGGCCACCATCATGGACTGGAGCTCAGGCGACACATTGGCGCGCTCCAGGGCCGTCTGGCGCGCGGGGGAGCCCGGGGGCGTGTCGAGAATCTTCTTCGCCTGACCGGCTGGGAGCGTCCCCACCTGCTCGTAATGGGGCTGCTCCTTCAGGTACGCGTCCGTGGAGTCGTAGCTCTTGTTCGTGGCGGGGTCATAGACCTTGGAGCCCTGGCGGACGACCACGTGGCCAGACTGGCCTTCCTCGCCAGCACGCTTGTCCTTGAGGAAGACCAGCTCCGAGCGGGCGCGGATTTCGGGCGACGTCCGGTCCACCCAGTCAGCGGCCTTGTCCAGGCAGTTCACCTGGCCATCCCGGGTGTTCTCGGTGAGCAGCGTGCTGGCGGGCGGCGGGTTCGGGGCGAGCTCGGGGCCCTTCGAGGGCGGGGCCCCGGCCTGGAACGAGGAGCGGAACCGGTCTTCGTTGCGCGGCTTTACCTGCTGGACCTGACGCGACGGCCCCGCCTGTTCGGCCCGGTCCTTCTGGCGGGCTTGCTCCACCTTGCGGATGGCTGTGGATGGATCGGCACCAGAGCCTCCAGGGACTCGCGGACCAGGCATGCGGACCTCCAGGGAAATAGGTCATTCACCCCTGAAGGTTGCTCCACCGTGTCTGCGTCCCAAAAAACCTCGCCACCGCGCTCAGCTCATCTCCTTCCGGGTCGCGAAGAGCCAGTAGCCAGCGAGTGCGAAGAGGAGGAGAGCCCCCATGAACCCGGACCGCGTGCGGAAGTCGCCCGGGAAAGTGGCCGACCTCCCGTTCAGGACGTGAACACCGCGTAGCGGGGCGTCAGCCGCTCACCGCGCCCGCTGAAGATGAATCATTGCCTCATCCAGCAGCGCGGCCACGCCCCGGCGCACCACGTGCACCACCTTGCGGTGATGCGCGGAGGCCAGGTGCGTGTAATGGCCAGACACCTTGTGGTGCAGCTCCGTGGCGCCCCACACGAGCACCAGGTCCGCCCACTCCAGGTCGCTCTTCGCGCGGTCCGCGGTGCGGCGCTCCGTGCCGTCCACCATGCGCAGGGAGATGTGGCCGCCCAGCTTCGTCTCCAGTTCCTCACGCACCGCGGGCGAGCCGCCCACCACCACCACGCGCTGCACGCCGCGCTGGTGGCACATCTCCAGGAACGCCACCTCCGCGCGCCGGTTGGCGGAACCGCCGCACCGCGCGCAGTGGCTCCGGGGCTCCACCCGCAGGGGCTCAAGTATAGGACGGATAGGAGCCCTGTTGAGGGCGGCGGGCTGGTGAAGAGGGGTCAAGAAGGGCCGCTGGAGGGTGACGCGCGGGCTGTGCGCCGGGCCGGAGCAGAGGCCGTACCGCCCCTCGGGGCACATGCCGGCCCAAGCGGCCCAGCCAGGCGGCAGGCCGCAAGGGCGTGGGCTTCCAGGTCACTGTGGGTGCTTGAGCTCAACACCACACGCTCTGGGGTGGACCCTGTGCCAGGGCCAGCTTCGCAGGCCGCGAGGGCAATGCCAGGTGTTCCAGAATGGCGCGCCCCCCACCAGGGGCCGTCAGGTATGCCAGCACCCTCCTACGGCCTCCACACCGAGAGCAGGCGAAGACATCCAGCGCGAACGTCCGGCGCAGCAGTCCCGCCCAATCCAATCGCGGCGTGCGCTCCATCGTCGACTCCACCGTCGCAGCCTGGGCCGGGCTCTCCTCCAGCCCCGGCTCCGCCCCCGCTTGAGGGAGCAAGTGACTTTCGAGCGCAGGCGCCTCAGAACTCCGCGACGAACGCCAGCTCGCAGACCCGCTCGCGACACGAGAACACGTGCAGCGCCCCATCGAGGAACTGCCCGCCTCCGTAGTCGAGCAGGTGCGGCATCTCGCCGTGCGCGCAGCTCGGCGTCGCGTCCGCCTGATCCCAGCGCGCCACGCCGCCGAGGCGAGCTCCGCCCCAGCTCGCGCCACCGCGCTGCTGCGCGAGCCAGTCGTCGTACTCCTCGCCGACCTCCTCGAGTTGATCCGGATCGAAGCCCTTGGGGAACGGCCCGTCGAGATCGAGCGCATCGAAGCCGAAGAGCGCGCTCGACGCGGTCTCCGGCGTGATCTCCGAGCGATAGCGGTACCAGATCGCCGGCGGCAGCTCGGTTGCCGGGGAGGCCGGCGTCACCCGCAGACTCTCGCGCCGCCAGCCACTCGACGCCGATTGCCACGCCTCGGGGCCGGTCACGCGGTGCCTCGGCTCCACCAGGCGCACGTACGCGACGCGCGGATCGCTGTTCTTCGCGACGCCGCAGTGAAAGCAGAAGAGCGCGGCGAGGCCGCGGCCGCCGGGGAGGAAGTCCGCGAGCACGGCCGGCGTGAGCTGGACGCACATCTCCAGCGGGCGAGCGCAGACGCCGCAGCTCGGCCAGCGCGGCTCGTCGAGCCAGGCGACGGAGCCGTGCGCGAAGCAATCGCCGGGACCGGGATCGAAGCTCTCGGGCTTCAGGTAATGCGGCACCTTCAGATCGACGCAGGTTGGCGCGGTCTCGCGGAGCTCGCGGCGCCAGGGCGCGAACAGCGGGTGCTCGGGAAGCTCGGGGCGAGGCGCCTTGCGCGCGCAGGGCACGCAGGTCTCGGCGGCGTCGCTCCAGCGCGGGTGCTCGCGCACGAAGGTCGGCCATGGGGTCTCCTCCTGCGCGCTGCTCGGCTCGTCCCTGGGCTCCTAGGTGGCCGCGGGCGCGACGATGAGCGGCGTCACCATCACCGCCTTGGGCACGCCCTTGTAGCCCGGCACGGTGCCGTGCACCTCGACCCGGGTGCCGACCGAGGGGTTCACGGCGAAGCTCTTGAGCGCGGTGCCACCGAAGCGCACCCGACCGCCTTCGTCGAACTCGATCCACCCGAGGGCGTCGATGGGGTTGAGCTCGACAATCGTCCCTTTTTGCCCGCTCATCGCGCGGAACGCTAACACGCCCGCCTCAGCGGCTCCGCACCGTGAAATCGCGCCCTTCCCCGCGATCGTGCTCCGGCCCGGCGGAAGCTGAAGACGCTCTCCCGACCCGCGAGCAGCGGATGATTCATACGGTACGCGAGGCGGCCATCCTCCATCCGCGACAGTCACTCCAGCGCCAGCGCACTCAGGACTCCGACCCAATCCGCCGACGCATGAATCAGGGGAAGGTCGGGAGTGACGAGGGAAAGGCGTGAGCGCGTGGCATGCCGTGCTCGAAGAGTTCCTGAAGGAGTCGGCAACGCTCGGGTTCGACGGAGGTGTCGCAGGTGGAGGCTTCCCGCTGGAGCTCTTCGATCGGGACGAGCGAGGAGTCCACCGGGCGCAGCGCCTGGGAGGAGTAGGCCCACGCGTTACCCACGCGATGCGCAGGCTTCTCGTCCGCGTGACAGAACGCGCAGACGGTGAGGTCGGGCTGGAACATGACCTTCGTGTACGGAGCCTCGGGGAGCACCTCGGCTTCGATGGGGAAGGCCAGTTCTCCCTTGATGGAGCGGCCGGAGGCGTCGAGTTGGCTGAACTCGACGACCTCCGCTCCTGGGCCGTCAGGAACGACCGAGAGGATAAGGGGGCCCGAAAACAGGAAGATGCGAGGGCTGCGCCGGCCATGCGCGGGTTGCGCGCTGAAGTCGCTCTCCGTGGCACTCAGCCGCAGGGGCCGGTCCAGACTCTCCACGAGGCAGGCCACGGAAGTGGGGCGGGGCAGGGAGTTGATGAGCGCCACCGCCTCCTCGATGGTTCCGGGGGCGCCCGTGGCACCGCCGGAGGGAACGCAGTCGCGGGGAAGCTCATCCGGGGGCTTTGAACCATTCGATGCGCCGCAACCTGCCGCCAGCACCGCCATCACCAACTGCGCGAACGCCCTTTGTCGCCACCTGCGCCTCACGTGTGACCTCCAGGGAACATCATGTGCCCGTGGCCACCTCTGCGCGAGCGTTCCCAGCCCGGTTTCATTTTGGGGGGACCCCGAGGCCTCCACACGCCTTGAGCGTTGTTTCCGCTCACACCGAAGCCCAGAAGCGGGCCCTGCCTGGTAGGCGATGGCTGCCAATAACGCCTGGAGGGCTGGGCTGACGGAGTCTCCCGATGAGGAAGCGTGAACGGTCGCCGGTACGTGCAGCAGCATCTTCTGCACCGACGTGACACGCGGCCGCTTCCCCCCGGGACTCATGTCCCGCGGGTTGTTGCGCGTCTCGAACCGTCTGCCTCCAGCATCGAGTCCGCGGAGACGGATGGGGTGCTTGGGATCAACCCGTCACGGCAGCCGCCATTGCGCGGCCGCCGAAGAGAACAGCAGCCCCGAGCGTGGAGGACTACTTGCCCTTCAGCGCAGCCACGAGCCGGTCCGCCTGCTCGCGGATGTGCTTGTCGGTGCTGGCCTGGGCCTTCTGTGCGTGCGTGCGGGCCTGGGCCTTGTCGGTGTCCGCCAGGGCCAGGGCCTGATTGAGGTGCAGGCCCGCGTCGTCCGGGTGCGCCTTGAGCGCTGGAGCCAGCACCGCGCGGGCGTTGGCCGCGCCCTCGGGCTTCGACATCAGCAGCACGGCCAGGTCGTTGGCCGCGCCCACGTCGGACGGATCGCTGGCGTGGGCGGCCTCCAGCAGCTTCTGGGCCTCCGCGTCGTCGCCCATCCGCCGGCGCACCTTGGCCAGGGCGATGCGCACCATGGCGTTGTCCGGCACCTTGGCCAGGGCCTCGCGCAGGATGCGGTCCGCGTCCGCGTCCTTTCCGGCCACGAAGGACGCCAGCCCGTGCAGATAGATGGCGTCGGCGTTGTCCGGCAGCTGGAGTGGCCCCCGTGCCGGAGCCCATGAGGGTCCATGGGCTCTGGCGACGGCGGGGCGC
Source organism: Corallococcus sp. CA041A (assembly GCF_003612075.1). Lineage (NCBI taxonomy): Bacteria > Pseudomonadati > Myxococcota > Myxococcia > Myxococcales > Myxococcaceae > Corallococcus > Corallococcus sp. CA041A. The sequence continues at coordinate 4,920 of NZ_RAWF01000183.1, read as the reverse complement.
TACCAGCCGTTGACGTACCAGGAGTGCCGCAGGGTGTTGTCCGTGCCGCGATAGAAGACATCCATCCGGCCGGGACCCCAGCTCGCGACATCGGGCGCGGAGGTCATCTCACCGCCGAGCCAGTTCCAGCCGGTCCAACTGGAGCCCGTCCACGTGTTGACCCAGAGGCTGTTGTCCAAGCCCCGGCCGAACACCTCCAGCTGGTTCACGCCGCGAGAGACCGCCGCCGGAGCGGAGGTGAAGGTGCCGCCCAGCGAGCCCCAGCCGCTCCAGGCCGTGCCGTTCCAGTACTTGTGGAGGAAGGTGTTGTCGGAGCCTTTGGCGAACAGGTCGATGCGGTTGGGTCCCCAGCTCACCGCGGCCGGATCCGACGTCACGACGCCCGGAATCACCGTCCACGACGTCCAGCCCGAGCCCGTCCAGGCCTGGTGGTAGAGCTGGTTGTCCAGGCCCTGGCCGAACACGTCCAGCCGGTTCGCGCCCCAGGACGCCACGGCCGGGCCGGAGTTGAAGCCGCCGCCCTGCGAGTACCAGGGGCTCCAGGAGGAGCCATCCCACGCCTTGTGGAGCATGGAGTTGTCCGTGCCGCGCGCGAACACGTCAATGCGGTTGGAGCCCCAGCTCACCGCCGCCGGGTCGGAGGTGATGACGCCCGGGTGGAGGCCCCATCCGCTCCAGCCCGCGCCCGCCCAGTACTGGTGGTGCATCTGGTTGTCCAGGCCCCGGACGAACACGTCCAGCCGGTTCGCGCCCCAGGACGAAGCCGCCGGGCCGGAGGACAAGCCGCCGCCCAGCGACTCCCAGGGGATGCCGTAGGTGATCTTCGCGCCCTGGACGTCCGTGGCGCTCAGGTTGCCATTCCCGTTCCAGGCCGGGTTGCAGTAGTTCATCACGGAGGCCAGGTCCCACGGCCCGATGAGCCAGTCACCCGAGGAGCCCTGCGCGGGCTCGGTGCAGGTGGAGGGCCGGTCCGGACGGTTCTGCTCGTGGGCGTAGCCCAGCGCGTGGCCGAACTCATGCACCGCGATGGCGTCGATGCAGTACTTGAGGCTGCTGGCGCACGACGGGCTCCAGTTGGCGAACGTGAAGTTCAGCACCATGCCCTGGGCCCTGCCGTTGAGGCCGTTGCCCAGCGCCTTTACGTGCGGGCCCTCGTCGCTGATGTTGATGCGGACGCCGCTGGACGAGGACGGACATGTCCCCCAGCCGTAGAAGCGCACGCTCGAGTTCGCCTCCCACGTGCGCGTCACCGCGTCGCGCACCCACTGCCGCTGGGTGGCGTTGCCCGCGGCCGGGTTCTCCCAACACACGGGGATGGTCAGCGGCCACCAGAGGGTGGAGGACGCCACGTAGAGTTCGGCCTCGCTGTGCCGCAGCTCTCCCGGCGGTGTCTGCTCGGAAGGCATGGACGCCTCTGGCGCGCTTCCACAGCCAACCCATGCGCCAAGCCCGAGCGCCAAGAGCAGCGCCCCCCCTGGGCGATGCGTGTTTTCAGTGAACATGTTTTCCCCTCTTGCGTCCGCCCACTCCTCGGACGGGGCCTGTATGGCCCACGCATCCCCGGGCGCGACAAGACACATCCTGGCACAAAGACTGACGCACTTGAAGTGAAGTCATGTCAATTCAGTGTTCATGGGAAATTATCTGGATGCAGGGTTTGGGGAGGGCGTTGTATGGGTGAATCACGGTCGCTTCTGGCGGACGGGATATGCTCCGTCGCATGACCTTCCGCGCGAGCAGTCCTCGAGGAGAACGTGTGCGTCGGCCGCGGCTGTCGCGAGACACCGTGGTGCGGACCGCCGTCGCGCTCGTCCGGGAACAGGGGTTGCGACAGCTCTCCATGCGGACGCTGGCCGAACGGCTCCGGGTCACGCCCATGGCGATATACAAGCATGTCGCGAACCGGGATGCACTCGTGCTCCTGTGCGCCGAGACCATCCTTCAGACGGTGGTGTCGCCTGTGGAGCGACGTCTGGTGTTGCCCCCGGAGCAACGTCTGGTGTTGCCCGCGGAGCCACAGGATCCGGTGGCGTGGCTCCGGCTGCTCGCGGGCCGTCTGCGCGCCGTGGGGCTGGCGCACCCGGGGTTGATGGAGTTCCTGCTGGAGCAGGGCCCTGTCGTCCACACGGCGCTCGTCATTCTTGACCGGACCGTGAGCGGACTTCACGCCGCCGGCATCCCGTGGAAGGAGGCGGGGGCGCTGCACAACACGTTCTTCTCCTGGCTGGCCGGAGCCATCCGCCGGCAGGAGCCGTGGGACGTGGGGCCACCGGGTACGCCGCCGCCGTTCGAGCGGTTCTTCGCGGCGGCCCAGGCGCTTCCCGCCAGGGACTACCCGGGGCTTGCCCACAGCGTGCCGCACATGCGGGCCACTGACGTGGAGCGGGAGTTCGAGCAGAGCCTCGGTTTCATGCTGGAGGGCATCCAGCGGCGCATCGACGCACGGCGGGTCCCCGCGCGGAAGCGCCCCCGCCAGCGCTGAGTGGGCGTCGCGTCACGCGTCCTTCGTGCCGCCAGCGCCTCCCATGTCCCAGTGCGCGGAGAGGTCCTCCCGTCCGCCCAGGAGTGTGTCCGGTCCTCCCACCCGGGCGAGCACCGCGTCGCGGGCCTCGATGACCCGGCGCCGGACCGTGGCCAGGTCCACGTCCACCAGGGCTCCCTGGAACTTCGCCCACCGTCCGCGCACCATCACCGATTCGACGTTGCCCGCATGCGCCTGGAGCACCACCGCGTCGCGGGGACGGTTGAGCGGCGTCAGGTTCAGCGCATCGGCGGCGAGGACGATGAGGTCCGCGTCCTTGCCCGGCCGCAGTGAGCCCGTCACGCGTCCCAGCCCCAGGGCCTCCGCGGCGTCGAGCGTCACCATCGGCAGCATGCGAGCGGCCTTGAGCGCGAGGACCCGGGACAGCCCGTCCTTCTCATGGGCCCGGGCCCGCTCTACCTGGAGGGCCAGCCGCATCGCGGTGAACAGGTCCCCGCCGTTGCTGGAGACGACGTCGCAGCCGAGCGTCGTCCGGACCCCCGCGCGGAGCGCGCGTCCGGTGACGGGGAAGCCCATGCCCATCTGAAGCTCCGTCTCCGGCGTCACCGCGACGGCACCGCCGCTGTCGGCGATGCGGCGCAGGTCCTCGTCGGAGCTCCACGTGCAGTGGACGAAGAGCACGTCCGGACCGAGCAGTCCTTCGTCCGCCATCCGCCGCACTTCGCTCGGGCCCGACACGGGCCACGCGGAGCAGTGGGCGGTGATGGGGACGCCCAGCTCGCGCGCGGAGAGGAGCTCCGCCCGGCTCTGCTCCCAGGGCACCTGCATCTCCGTCAGCGCGACGCCCATGCGGACCAGCCCGCTGTCGGAGGCCAGCCGGGTGGAGCGCAGGCGCCGGGCGTCCTGGATCCGGCTCGCGGGGGTCGGCAGCGCGGTGCTCTCCTGGGGACCCGCCGCGTAGCCGTAGGCGAAGAGGGCCCGGATGCCGGAGTCCTCCAGCGCCGTGAGCGCGGCGTCCGCGTGCGCGGGGGACTCCACGCAGTGCGAATAGTCCACGAGCGTGGTGATGCCCGCGTCCAGGGCCTCCAGCGCCCCGGCCAGGTTGGCGGCATGCAGGTCGTCCGGCTGGAACGCGGGCGACAGCTTCACGCGCACCGCCGCCAGGTAGTCCATCACCGTCCAGTCCGCCCCCAGGGCGCGCAGCGGCGTCTGCCACGTGTGCCGGTGCGCATCGATGAGGCCGGGCAGGAGCAGCTTCCCGCGCAGGTCGACGACGCGACAGTCCCCGGCGTGCAACTGGGGACCCATCGCGACGATGCGCCCGTCCTCCACCAGGACGTCACCTCGAGGCAGGTCCGCCTGTTCGGGGTCGCAGGTGATGACTTCCGCCCCACACAGCAGCCATCGGTCGCCCATGCGGTGTTCCTCCTGTCGGGTCCAGCGGGTATACACTGTATACCTTCTGGGCCGGGATGGCTGTGGAGGGCTACTGACAGGGAGGCCTCCAATTCCTCAGCTTGTTCCCGCTGCCTCGTTCGCGGGCGCAGGGGACACGCTGGCCCACTGGAACGGGCCGACCACGCTCAACACGGCGCGCTTGTCGGGGAGGCTCAAGCTCCGTGAGCCCCTGGTTCTTGAGCTGCGTGCGCGCCAAGCCCTTCTCGTCGGGGGGCCTTGGAGAACAGGAGCGCGCACATCTCCACGTGACCGTAGGCGGCGGCGGTGACGAAGGGGGCTTCGCCCAGGTTGTCCGGCAGCGCGGGGTCGGCGCCGGCCTCCAGCAGCACGCGCACCAGGTCCGCTCGGCCCACGCGTGCGGCGGCCATCGACGTCGAGTTAGGGAGGGCCCTACGGCCGGGGCGGGACTGGATTGCCATTTCGCGCAATGCCTGCTCATCCTCCACGCATGTACCCTCGTTGAACCGCCTCCTGACGGAGCCCCTGAAAGGCAATGCCATGGACCTCGGCAACAACCTGATGCTGGTGGTGTTCTTCTTCATCATCCCGCTGGGCCTGATGGTGCAGCTGCTGCTCTCCCATGAGCTCACCCTGAAGCTCCGGGCGGAGGGGCTGCACGCCCATGGAACGGTGACCCGCGCGTACAGTGCCTCGTCGGGAGATTCGGGCACCAGCGACGTCGTGGAATACGTCTTCCATCTGCCGGATGGTGAGGAAATCCGAGGCCGTTATGAAGATTCCAGGTCGAGCCACCGCCTTCCCGATAAGGGGGACCCGGTGGAGGTGCTCTACCTGGCCAACAACCCGGAACGGCACCAATGCGTGGGTCAGGAGGTAGGGCTCGCGAAGACTCTGGGCTGGTTGGCGTTCCTCGTCATCTGGATGGGGATGGGGGGCATCACCTTGAGGCAAGAGTTTCAGAAGCAGGAGGCCCCCGCGCCCACGCGCCAGCACCACAGGCCCGCCTCCCCCTCGAAGTC
>NZ_RAWF01000182.1:0-20275 GCF_003612075.1 Corallococcus sp. CA041A | reverse complement strand
CGTGCCCCACCCCAATCCCTGGCTCGTACCCCAGGCCCGCACCGAGGGCATCCTGCGTGACCGGCTGGCATCGCTGGGAGTCCCGGTGGAGTTCGGCACCGCGCTCACCGGCTTTACCCAGGACGACACCGGCGTCACCGCCACCCTCACCCGCGACGGCGCGGAGGAGACCGTCCGCGCGGAGTACCTGGTGGGCGCGGACGGCGGACACAGCCGCGTTCGCAAGGCGCTGGGCCTGACCTTCCACGGCGTCACCCACGAGGAGGAGCGCATGGTCGTGGGCGACGTGCGCGTGGACGGATTGGACCCCTCGCACTGGCATGTGTGGCCCTTCGCCACGGGCGGCATGGTGGCGCTGTGCCCGCTGCCCGACACGGGCCGCTTCCAGCTCGCCCTCCAGGTGAAGCCCGGCGCTCCCCTGCCGGAGCTCACCGAGGCCGCGATCCACCAGCGCATCCAGGAGGCCGCCCGCCCTGGCTCCAAGCTGCGACTGCATGACGCGAGCTGGCTGTCCGTGTACCGCCCCAACGTGCGCATGGTGGACCGCTACCGTGTGGGCCGCGTGTTCATCGCGGGCGACGCCGCGCATGTGCACCCTCCCGCCGGAGGCCAGGGCCTCAACACGGGCGTGCAGGATGCCTACAACCTGGGCTGGAAGCTGGGCCACGTGCTCCAGGGCGCGGACCCGGCACTGCTCGACACCTACGAAGCGGAGCGGCTGCCCGTCGCCGCGCGGGTGCTCGGGCTGTCCTCGAAGCTGTTCGACGGCATGCGGCAGGGACGCATGAAGGCCCTGAACCGGGGCGACGAGTTGCGGCAACTGGGCCTGGGCTATCGCGGCGGACCGCTCGCGCCAGAGGTTCCCGGCGACACGGCGCGGGTGCAGGCCGGAGACCGCGCCCCGGACGCCCCCTGCGTGGATGCCCACGGAAAACCTGTCCGACTGTCGGACAGGTTTCGCGGCCCCCACTGGACGCTGCTCGCCTTTGGAACCGCGCGCGCGGATGCCATCACGTGGCCCGGTGATTCCGTTCGCGTCGTCCACGTTCTTGGAAAGGGCGCGACTCCCATCCCCGAGGCCCTGTTCGACAGGGACGGCCATGCCCACCGTGCCTACGACGTGGCTCCGGGAAGGGATGCGCTCATCCTGGTTCGCCCGGATGGATACGTGGGACACGCGTCCCGGCCCGGCGACCTCGCGGCGCTGACCGCGTTCCTCACGCCGCTCCTGTCCGCACGCGCGGAGTCCGATACAGAGGCCACCGCGTAGAGGGAGCCACTCCGCGGGGCTTCGCATTTTCGCGAGGCCCATGGAGACTCTCCCCATGCCCATCCGCTCCTTCCGTGGAAGCGCCGTCCGCGCAGCGCTCGGCCTCCTGACGCTGTCCGCCTGCGGCTCCGGCGACGACACCGACCCGTCCTCCCGGCGCTTCCGCGTGCGCATCGAGAACGTGGCGCCCTTCCAGAACCTCAAGTCCGGCCGGTTCGACACGAAGATAAGCGGCACCTCACCGGGCCCGCTGGCCCCGGGCGACACCTACGAGTTCAGCTTCACCGCGGGCCGCAACCACCGCCTGTCCTTCGCCGCCATGTTCGGCGCCTCCAACGACTGGTTCTTCGGCACCGAGCCCCGGGGCATCCCGCTCTACTCCGCCGACGGGCAGCCGGTGACCGGCAACGTCACCTCCCAGGTCGTCCTCTGGGACGCGGGCACGGAGGTGAACGAAGAGCCCGCCGTGGGCGCGCACACCGCGCCGAAGCAGGCCACCTCCACGGACGGCCCTGGCATCAATGACTTCAACTCCAACAACGTGCGGCGCGTGGGCACGCAGCCCGTGCTCAGCAGCGGCCTGCCGTTCAATCTGCCCCCGCTCGCGACGATGATCCGCGTGCAGTTGGCCCACGACGCGGCCACGCAGCGCTTCACCGTGCGCATCGAGAACGTCTCCGACGACCGCAACACCCTCAGCACCTCCGAAGGCATCAAGCCCGTGCGCATCTCCCCGGGAGTCTGGGTGGTGGGCGCGGGCAATGAGCCCCTCTTCACCGAGGGTCAGCCGGACCGGGGCCAGGGCCTGGAGGCGCTCGCGGAGGGCGGCGATGCCACCACCCTGGACACCTGGCTCAAGCCGCTGAACGGCGTGGCCACGCCCCTGTCACCGGGCGTCTTCGCCGTGCACAACGCCGCCTCGCCGCTGTTCACGGAAGGCGCGCAGGACCGGGGCCTGGGATTGGAGGCGCTCGCGGAAGGCGGCGATGCCTCGCGGCTGGCCAACGCCCTCTCTTCGACTCCGCCCGCGGGCGTGAGCAAGTCAGGCACCTTCAACACGCCCGTGGACGCGGCCGCCCCCGGTCCCCTCCTGCCGGGCCTTGCCTACGAATTCACCGTCAACGCCAGCCCCGGCGACCGGCTGTCCTTCGCGACCATGTTCGGCCAGTCCAACGACTGGTTCTTCGGCCCCGACGAGCAGGGCATCGCGCTCTTCGATAAGGCCAACGCTCCCGTGACAGGCGACATCACGTCCAAGGTGTACCTGTGGGACGTGGGCACGGAGCTGGACGAGGAGCCAGCCGTGGGCCCCCACCAGGGTGCCCCCGAGTGGACCGTGGACACCGACCAGACCGTGCGACGGGTGCCCCCGTCGCGTTACGGCACGCCCCTGTCCCAGCACCTGCGCGTCACGCTTACGGCGGAGTAGTTCACGCGGGACTTCAGACGGCTTCGCGCTCCAGCGTGTCCTCGTCATCGGAGTCCACCGCGGGCTCGTCCTGGAAGGCGCTGGGCAGCAGGCTGAAGGGCAGCACCTTCGCCAGCGCCGCCAACAGCAGGATGCCGCCCGGCGCGGCGAAGATGGCCAGCGCGGGGATGGCCTTCGCCACGTCGATGAGCTGCGCGCGCATGCGCTGTCGCTCGTCGGCGGTGAGCTTCTGGCGCCGCGCCGCCTTGGTGAGCAACACCGCCAGGTCGCCCGTCTCGCGCGCCTCCTGCATGAGCCGATGGAAGTTCTTCTCCAGCGTCTCCTGCATGCCGCCCATGAGCTCCTCGCCCATGGCGCCCGCCGCGTCCGACACAGTGAAGACATCCACCAGCGAGCGGTGCCGCGCGTAGAACTCCGCCATCTCCAATTCCAGACGGCGCAGCTCCGCGTGAGGCACGTGCAGCGCACCCGCCAGCGTGTCGATGAAGGCCCGCTCCCGCCGCGTCCGCCGGCCGTCCACCAGCGCCGCCAGCAGCGCCTGTTCCAGCAACAGGTGGCGCATGTCCACGCTGCGCACGCGGCGCACCACGTCCCGCACGTCGCGCTTGCGCTCGAAGGACTGGCGCACCGCGGCCTTCACCTCGCCCTCCAGCGAGTGCGGCAGCTTCAGTCCCTCCACCTGCCGGAGGATGGCGCGGCGCGCGGGCGCGCTGGGTTCGCGGTCCACGCACGCAAGAGCGGTGAGCACGTCCACGAGCAGCGCCTTCTGCTTCGCCGCGAAGTCCCGCCGCCGCTCCGCCATCGCGCGCGACAGCCGCCCGGTCGAGAACAAGTCGATGGCCTGCCGGCAGAACAGCTGCGCGTCCGCGTACTGCGCGCCGTTGTGCAGCACCAACCCGTACACCGGGTCGCCGGCCAGCGACGGTGCCCGCTTGTCGAGCGCGTCCTCCACCCGGCCCACCATCCGCCGGGGCACCGGCAGCCCCGCCGCGAGCCGTGCGTCCAGCGCCATCGCCAGGTCCAGCTCGCCCGCCAGCACCGCGAAGAGCACCAGCAGCTGCTCCACCCGCGGGCCCTCCGGCGCGTCCATCACCCGCGCCAGGTCCAGCGCCATGCGCGCCAGCGTGCGCACCACGGCGTGGAACAGCTCATCCTCCACGGCGCGAGCAGGGACGTCGAAGGGCTCACCCCCGTCCACCGGCGAGGGCAGCGGCACGGGCGTGCCGTAGACGAGCCCCGAGGCGCGCAGCGTGCGGCGCAGGAAGGCGCGGCCCCGGGCTCGGCCGGAGGAGGTTTCCGGAAGCGGCGATGTCGGGACGGGCGCGGGGGAGCGCGCATGCGCGGCGACCACGTCCGTCAGGAGCGCGGCCAGCCAGGTCCCCCTTCCAAAAACCAGCACCGACACCGGTACACCCCACAAAAGCGTGCGGCCGGACCCCGCCGGAAGCACACGAAGCGGGGAATAACCCAGTCGCATCCGCGATGCCACCCGGCCCCAGGCCCACGGCGGCGTCCGGCAACAGATGCTGATGCATGGTGGAAAAAACAGCGCGCCCGTCCACCCAGGGCGGACGAGCGCGCGGAGACACCTGGCCAGGAAGGCCTACAGCGCGGTGGCCTTGCCCGGCTCCAGGGCGAGCACCTTGGTGGCGGCCCGGGTCTTCTTCAGCTCGGTGGTGAGCGCGTCCGGGGTGCCGGCCAGGGCGGGGAAGGTGCCGTAGTGCATGGGCACCACGGTCTTCACCTTCAGCAGCTTCGCGGCGACGGAGGCCTGCGCGGGGTCCATGGTGAAGTGGCCGCCAATGGGGAGCAGGGCCACGGTGGGCTTGAACTGCTCCGCGATGAGGGCCATGGAGCTGAAGGCCCCGGTGTCACCCGCGTGGTACAGCGTGGGGCCGTTGGCGATTTCGATGACGAAGCCCAGGGGCGCACCGGCGTACTGCGACGCGCCCTTCGGGTCCGCCTGGTAGCTGCTGGAGTGGACCGCCTCCACCAGGTGGATGGTGGCGTCCTTCACCGTGAACGTCCCGCCCGCGTTGGCGCCCATGCCCTGCGCCTCCGGCAGGCCCAGGAGGTTCACCAGCTCGAAGGAGCCGTACACCTTGGCGCTCGTCTTCTGGGCCAGGGCCTTGGTCTCACCCACGTGGTCGAAGTGGCCGTGGGACACGAGGATGGCGTCCACCGCCTCCGGCCACGTGGCGCCCTGCGGCGCCTTGGGGTTGGTGAACCACGGGTCGATGGCGATGGTCGCGCCGCCCGGCGTCTTCACCACGAAGGCGGCGTGGCCCCACCACGTCACCTCCGTCTTGCCCGCCGCCTTGCCCGCCGCCGCCTTGGCCGGCGCCTTCACGTCGGCCTTGGGAGCCGCCGGCGTCGTCGGCGTGCCCTGCGCGAAGGCCGCGCCCGCGACGCCCAGCACCGCACCCACCACCACTGCCTTCAGCTTGTTGCCCATCGTTGTCCGCTCCAGGAGGGAGGAAAGAGACGACATGTCGCCGTGCCGCCCGGGGGCACCGCACGGCCGTGGCGCGACATACCACCCCACCAGGGAGGCGGAAGGGGGCTGGCGCGTCCGGTTGCCTTGGGAAGGACACATGCCTTCATCCACCCACGGCGGGGGATTGTGGCCCCGGGGAGGATGCAGCGCGCTACGCTCGATGGTCGCGTGGACCATCGATTCCAAGTCAGCCTCCGTGGGGTCATCGACCTCCTGTCCCACCACCTGTACAGCTCGCCCGGGGTCTACGTGCGGGAGCTGCTCCAGAACGCCACGGACGCCATCCGCGCCCGCCAGTTGCTGGAGCCCCAGGCCACCGGAGCCGTGGGGCTGGAGCTGCGGGAGAAGCAGGACGGCGGGCCGCCCACCCTGCTCTTCACGGATGAAGGCGTGGGGCTGACAGAGGAGGAGATCCACCGCTTCCTGGCCACCATCGGCGAGTCCTCCAAGCGCGAGCAGCTGGAAGCCCGCCGCAACGACTTCATCGGCCAGTTCGGCATCGGCCTCTTGTCGTGCTTCATGGTGTGCGACGAGCTGCTGGTGGTGACGCGCTCGGCGAAGGGCGATGGGCGGACGCTGGAGTGGCGGGGCCGGCACGACGGCACGTACGACGTGCGCGTCTCCGAGCACCCGCTGGACGCCCCCGGCACGCACGTCTACCTGGTGGCCCGCGCGGACATGGTGGAGTGGTTCACGCCGGAGCGGGTGCGCCAGCTTGCGAAGCACTACGGCGGCCTGTTGCCCTTCCCCGTGCGGCTCACGGTGAATGGACAGACGGAGTCGCTCAACCCGGACGGTCCGCCCTGGCGCCGCTTCTACGAGACGGCGGGAGACCGGCGGCAGGCGCTGCTCGCGTACGGGCGCGAGGTGTTCGGCACGGACTTCCTGGATGTGATTCCGCTGCGTTCAGAGGCGGGAGACGTGGACGGCGTGGCGTATGTGTTGCCGGCGTCGCCGCACTTCAACGCGAAGCAGAAGCACCGCGTGTACCTGAAGCAGATGCTGCTGTCGGAGAGCGCGGAGAACCTGCTGCCGGAGTGGGCGTTCTTCGTGAAGTGCGTGGTGAACGCGAACGGGCTGCGGCCCACCGCGAGCCGCGAGTCCTTCTACGAGGACACGGTCCTGGCGAAGGCGCGCGAGGCGCTGGGACAGTCCCTGCGCAAGTACCTGATGGACCTGGCGCACGAGGATCCCCGGTCGTTGCAGCGGTTGATTGCGTTGCACGGGCTGTCGGTGAAGGGACTGGCGCTGGACGACGATGACTTCTACCGGCTGGTCATCCACTGGCTGCCGTTCGAGACGTCGCTCGGGGTGATGACGTTGGCGGACTACCGGAAGTCGTGGCCGGTGGTGCGCTACACGCCGACGTTGGACGCGTTCAGGCAGGTGGCGCGGGTGGCGGCGGCGCAGGGGCTGTGCGTGCTGAACGCGGCGTACACGCATGACACGGCGCTGCTGGAGAAGCTGCCGCACGTGGTGCCGGAGGCGCAGGTGGCGCCGTTCTCGTCGGCGGACCTGCCGCAGAGCTTCGAGGAGCTGACGCTGGACGAACGCGAGGCCGTCTACCCGCTGCTGCGTCTGGCCGAGCGCGTGCTGGCGCCGTTCCGCTGCGGGGTGGAGGTGAAGAAGTTCTTCCCGGCGGAGGTGCCCACGCTCTACAGCTCGGACGCGGAAGGGGCGTTCAAGCGGGACGCGGAGCGGGCGCGGGAGGAGTCGGACGACCTGTACGCGGGCGTGCTGGACGGGGTGATGGCGGGCACGGGCGGGCAGGAGCGCGCGTTGCTCTGCCTCAACCTGCACAACCCGGTGGTGCGCAAGCTGGCCGCGGTGGAGGGGCGGGAGTTGCTGAAGCTGTCGGTGGAGATGCTCTACGTGCAGGCGCTGCTGTTGGGTCAGCACCCGCTGAACGCGCAGGAGATGGCGCTGCTGAACCATGGACTGCTGGGGCTCATCTCGGCGCGGCTGGATGAAGGCGGCGGCGGGAGTGGGTCGTCAGGTCCGGGCTCGCGGGGGATGCACTGATGGTGGACTGGCATCAGCAGGTGGAGGCCCTGCGAGCGCAGGCGGAGGAGCTGCCGGAAGGCGACGCGAAGGTGCGCGCGCTGGAGGAGGCGGTGCGGCTGACGGACGCGCACGGCGACGTGCCGCTGGGGTACGAGCTGCGGGATTCGCTCATCGACGCGGCGACGTTCGGGGGCTATCCGGACAAGGCGCTGGTGGCGTTCGCATGGTGCCGGGGGCAGCAGAAGAAGGACCCGCAGCGGTTCGACCCGGAGGACATGCTCTGGAAGCAGAAGTGGGTGGTGGGCCGGCTGGACGAGTTCCCGCACATCAGCCGCAAGCAGATTGCCGACGCGCTGGATGACGTGGAGCAGAGCTTCGCGAAGTTGGACGCGGGCAAGCGCGCGGCGCTGAAGCTGCGCTACCAGATGGCCCGCGACATGGGGGACACGGAGGAGGCGGAGCGCCTGTGGGAGGCGTGGCTCGTCACGCCCAGGGACCACCTGACGGACTGCCGCGTCTGCGAGCTGGACGACGAGCTGGACCACCATGTGGACAAGGGCGAGTGGGAGCAGGCCATCCAGAAGGCGAAGCCCATCCTGGACGGGCGTCAGTCCTGCGCGGAGATCCCGCACCTGACGTTGGGCACGCTGCTGTATCCGTTCTTCAAGCTGGAGCGGATGAAGGAAGCGCGGGACTGCCACATGCGCGGCTACGCGATGGTGGCGAAGAACCGCGAGTTCCTGGCCACAGTGGGAGAGCACCTGGAGTTCCTGGCGCTGACGGGCAACCTGTCGCGCGGACTGACGCTCTTGGAGAAGCATCTGGGCTGGGCGCTGGAGCACTCCAGCTATCGGGACCGGTTCAGCTTCTACACGGCGTCGTCGTTCCTGCTGGGGCAGGTGGTCGCGGACGGCCGGGATGAGGTGAGCCTGCGACTGCCGCGCGCGTTCGCGTTGCACGCGGTGGACGGGGGCTATGGGACGCGGGCTCTGAAGGACTGGCTGGAGTCGCAGGCGAGAGACATCGCGGCGCGGTTCGATGCGCGCAATGGAACGAAGCGGTTCACGGGATTGCTGGCTCGCAATGAAGTGCTGGCGAAGGAAGCGCGGTTGTTCCCGTTGGATTGAAGGGGTGCATCAGCATGAAGGGCTCAAGCTGGATGCCTGTCGCCATCACCTGGTTCCTCCTTCTTCCGCCCCAGGGCCGGGCTGAAGACACAGAGCTACCTCCTCCGGGAGACTGTACCAAAGACGTCTGGCGCGACTTGAGCAAAGCAGTTGGCACGGCATGCAAGACTCAGAGCATGAACTGTGACGAAACGATGTCCTGCGTGGACTTGACGGTTCGATGGAATCGTTTTGAGCGGTGCATCGAGGCGCGCAGGACCTTGATGAACCGCTGCTTTCGCGGCGGCGACCTGGCGCACAAGGGTGCCCTCGCCACATATGAACGAGGCCAGGCTGAGTGCACGAAGTTGATTCGTGTCCGCTGTGGTCCCAATGAGCAATGCAAATGAGCGATGACGCTCTCCGCCAGAGCATTGAGCATGCATTCTCGGATGTTCCCCGCCCCGAGAAGAAACGCGTCGCCTATGCACGCGGTGCATGGGAGACACCCAAACTCGTTCGGGACTTCGGGGGGCGCCACTGGAAGGACGTCCCAGTTGAGAAGGTGCGCGACCATGCGGCGCATCTCTCGCTTTTCAGCATGGAGGCACTTACCTACTACCTTCCGGCATATCTCAGCGCGGCGCTCGTGGATCCTGATGTGCGCGGCTTTCTCTTGTCCTCATTAAGCATCCCCGACGAGACACAGCCAGACCTGCGCGCCTTCTTCCTTCGCAGGTTTGATCGATTGAGCCCGCCCCAAAGGAACGCCATCCGGATGTTCCTCATCCACATGAGGGACGCATCCACTTCGCCTATCTCCAAGCAGTCCTGGTCCCAAGCGTTGGAGACGTATTGGGACCTACCCGCGGACTGACGTCCGCGCTCAGCCACTCGTATCTAGCTGCCAGGGCCATCCAATAGCCCCCGAGGAAGCAAGCCAGGGGACCTCGCTTCGAAGCGTCGAACATCCTTGACGAGTTCCCGGACAGACGCGTCGCGCAGGTGCCCTCGGTAAGCCAGTGTGTCTTCACACCGGAGACGCAACCACTCGACATCCCCAGTAGGGACGTCTGGCCCCTTCAAAAGCCCGTGAAGAACTCCGGCCAGGTCGCGAACCCATTGGTCCTTCTCACTCATCCGTCGTGATTCCGTAGATTGGCGCATGGAAGCCGCGCTCTACATCGACCCGAACATCGCCACTGCTTTGCACCGCCATCAGGATCCGGGCGTCCCCGATCCGCATCCACCACTCGCGTTCGCCGAGTTGCTCGATGTGGAGCCAGTGGTCGACAACCAGTTCGTCAAACACCCCTTCGTTCTTCACGGCTACGTCACCGGATGGACGATGCGCCAACAATCGCCATTCCCGGCCAGGGGACGCAGCAAGGCGGAGGGCCCGTTCAGCTTCGTTCTCATTCTTCTCGCTCATGACTCATACCCCGAGGTCATTCCATGAGCAGCGTTCGAAGAGCCAGCGCTCAACGAGGTTCTCAACGTACTGCTGCGAACCTCCACTCCGGCCGTCCAAATCGCGTGGGGAGAGCGTCAGGCGTTCGACTCCCACCAGCCGGATGTTTTCGATTCGCAGCGGGTTGCCGGATGCGAGCCGTTCAGTCCACGAACGAAACGTTCTCTCCAGGGAATTCAGTCCCATGAAACACGCCATTCCTAAGGTGTTCTCGAGCGTGCTTCATACTCTGCGATGTAATGCTCAACAGGATAGGCCGTGCCAGTTACATGGAACTCGCCGGTCACCCTGTCTACAATCAAGGGTGCATTCCCGCCTACCGCAAAGGCCGGGTCCCCAGTTTCCACATGCCGCTTCGAGGCATAGAAGAAAACCCATCCGAACTCACGCTCGATCGTGCGCTCATCGAGAAGAATCAACTCCCCCCCAGCTTGAGCACTCACTCTACGTACGTAGGCATCCACCAGCTCACGTGCTTCATTTCGATTCATCTTCCACCTGCTTTCGCCGCGCCCATCCATCTACCCCGAGTCGGGCCGAAGGTCGCCGACCCGGCCAGTCTGAACGATTTCCTGGATGCCAGACGCAATGCGCTCCCGCGTGACGGAAGCGACGACCACGAGATTCCGCTCAAGAAACACCCTACCGCCCATCAGCGCCTCATCAACATCCTGGGTCAAGCGAGTAGGGTCGTACACGGTGAGGGTGTACCGACGCCCCTGAATCACCGCGACGACGCCGGGGAGCCAGCCTTTGGCCTCGACCTCCCAATCGGAGTCCTCGAAGCCAGGAGGGAACTCCAGGACGATGTTGCTCATGACGCTCACAGTGGATTGAGCGGCTCGGTCACGCGGAGTGAGCACCCCAGGGCCCTGAGGGCCTTGAAGTAGGGCATGGAGCGCATCTCAGGGCATTTGAGGACCGCCTCCTGGAACTCCATGGGCGGCACGTACCCGTGCGCGTCGATGTAGTGGACGATCATCGTCGGAGCGATGAAGACCTTCGTCTCCCCGGGGATGAAGACGTTCGCATTCCCGGCGGCGTCCCCCGCACCAAAGTAGGACGTGCCCGCGAGCCTCCCCACGAACTGGCAAAGCGAGCACACGTGGATGCCCGCGAACGCCACCGGAGGCTGCCACGGATTCCCACACAGGCGGAGCAGCGCCTTGAAGAACTTCTCGTCCACGGTGCCCTGGGGATAGGCGTGCCCCTTTTCAAGCCAGCCCACCGCGAGCGACGACTGCTCCCATTGGCGCATATAGCCACAAGGGGTCAGGTCTTGAAAATGAGACATCTGAGTGACGCTCCTCTGTCTGACACTCGCATCTATCTGCTAGTCCCATCCAGCAGCCCCCGAGGAAACAAGCCAGGGAACTCGACTTCGAAGGCTCGAACATCCTTGACGAGGTGCCGGACAGACTCGTCGCGCAGCTGCCCTTGGTATTGCAGGGTGTCTGCACATTGAGCACGCAACCACACCCGCCATCTCGACTCCGACCAATTCAAGTCCCCAGCAGCCGCTGAAGGGCCTCCCGGAGAATCGGCAGGTACTGCCCTGAAACCTCCACCTGGAATCCACCGTCGACTCCAAGCGCACTCGATGCCCGAGCGTCGAGCAAGACTTCGATTGAGCTTTCACCGACCATCCACCTTGTCACGCCACCATAGTGACAAGCCCCACTCTCCGTACACAGACAGTAGGTATCCATCCCACCTACTCTATCCTGATCGTCGAACGAGAGGGATTTCTGGATCTCAAGGCGCATGCCAGCGCCGTCGTGCCGTTCCGCGAGAACAACTGCATACGTGTTGATGTCCTGCATCTCGTCGGCACCAACCGCAGCTGCATGAAATTTCCGCATATCACCGTCCTCCTGCGGCCCAAATCTTCACTGGAGCGGGATGCGTTCCGCCGTGATGCCGCGGATTGGCGCATGGAAGCCGCGCTCTACATCTTCATTCTCGTTCTTGTCGCTCATGACGCTCACCGTCTCGGAGACGCACCGGGTCCAAGCATTGGAGACGCATTGAGACCCGGCGGAATGACGCCCACGCTCAGTGCTTCAACTTCGAGAACGGATTGTTGAACGGCTCCGGCTTCTTCTGCGGCGGAGCCTGCGTCGCGGGCTTCTGCGCGGGCCGCTGCTGCTGCGCCGGTGCACTGGTCGCGGGCTTCGCCTGTGCCGGCCGCCCTGACGGCTGCGGCGCCCCACCTTCCAGCACCGCCCGCACGGACAAGGCCAGACGCTTGCGCACCAGGTCCACGGTCAGGACCTTCACCGTCAGCCGGTCGCCCACCTTGGCCACCTCCGACGGGTCCTTGATGAAGCGCGCCGCCAGCTGCGACACGTGCACCAGGCCGTCCTGATGCACACCCACGTCCACGAACGCGCCAAACGCCGTCACGTTCGTCACCACGCCCTGCAACACCATCCCCTCCTTCACGTCCTCCAGCGTGCGCAGGTCATCCCGCGTCGCGTGCGCCGTGAAGTCTCCTCGAGGGTCCCGGCTCGGTTTCTCCAGCTCCGCCAGGATGTCCTTCAGCGTCAGCTCGCCCAGCTCCGGCCCCAGGTAGCGCTTGGCTTCAATCTGACGCACCAGCGCCGCGTTCCCCACCAGCGATGCCACGTCCACGCCCAGGTCCTTCGCCATGCGCTCCACGACCGTGTAGCGCTCCGGGTGCACCGCGCTCGAATCCAGCGGCTCCGGCCCACGCACCCGCAGGAAGCCCGCCGCCTGTTCGAACGTCTTCGGCCCCAGGCCGCTCACCTTGAGCAGCTCCCGCCGCGTGGTGAAGCGCCCCTTCGCCGCCCGGTGCGCCACCAGCTTCTTCGCCAGCGACGGCCCCACGCCGGACACGTGCTCCAACAGCTGAGGTGACGCCGTGTTCACGTCCACGCCCACCGCGTTCACGCACGAGTCCACCACCTCGCCCAGCTTCTTCTTCAAGAGGCCCTGGTCCACGTCGTGCTGGTACTGCCCCACCCCGATGCTCTTCGGGTCGATCTTCACCAGCTCCGCCAACGGGTCCTGCAAGCGCCGCCCGATGGACACCGCCCCGCGCAGCGACACGTCCATCTCCGGGAACTCATCCCGCGCCACCTCCGACGCGGAGTAGATGGACGCGCCCTGCTCGCTCACCGACACCACGGGGACCTGCACGCCCATCGCCTTCAGCGTGTCCCGAGTGAAGACCTCCGCCTCGCGGCTGCCCGTGCCGTTGCCCACGGCGATCAGCTCCGGCTTGTGCTTGCGCACCACCGCCTCCAGCAGCTTCGCCGCGCGCGCCCGCTCGTCCGCGCTCCGCTCCGAATAGAGCGTCGTCGTCTCCGCCACCGACCCCGTCACGTCCAGCATCACCAGCTTGATGCCCGTGCGAAGCCCCGGGTCCAACGCCAGCACCGCCCGAGCCCCGGCCGGCGCCGTCAGCAACAGGTGCCGCAGGTTCTCTCCAAACACCCCGATGGCGCCCTTGTCCGCGCGCTCCTTCATCTCCGCGCGCAGCTCCGACTCCAGCGACGGCCCCATCAGCCGGTCCCAGCTGTCCTCCACCGCCGCGCGCAGCTCGCCCGCGAACAGCGACTGCGGCCGCGTCACCACGCGCCCGGTGAAGAGCCCCTTCACCTCGTCGTCCGGCAGGCCCAGCTTCACCTTCAGCACGCCCTCCTCTTCCCCGCGCAACAGCGCCAGCACGCGGTGGGACGGGGCCTGCGACAGCGGCTCCTGGTGGCCGTAGTAGTTCTCGAACTTGGTCGTCTCGCCCTTCTTCGCGGGCACCACGTCCGAGCGCAGCGAGCCCCGCCGCGCGCAGATGTCGCGGGCCTCGCGGCGCAGCTTCGCGTCCTCCGCCACCCGCTCCGCGCAGATGTCCCGCGCGCCCGCCAGCGCCTGCGCCACGTCCGCCACGCCCTTGTCCGCGCTCACGTACGGCTTCACGCGCGCGTCCAGGTTCTCCCCGCGCTGGCCCTCCTGCTTCCACACCAGGTCCGCCAGCGGCTCCAGCCCCTTCTCCCGGGCGATGGCCGCGCGCGTGCGGCGCTTGGGCTTGTACGGCAGGTACAGGTCCTCCAGCTCCGCGCGCGTGCGCGCCGCCTGGAGCGCCTTCTTCAGCTCCGGCGTCAGCTTCCCCTGCTCCTCGATGCTGCGCAGGATGGTGTCGCGCCGCCCGTCCAGCTCCGCGCGCTCCCTGGCCTTGTCCAGGATGGACTGGATTTGAACCTCATCCAGCCCTCCCGTGGCCTCCTTGCGGTAGCGCGCGATGAAGGGGACCGTGCCTCCCTCTTCGTGCAGTGCGAGGGTCCGGTCCACCTGCTCCGGCTTGATGCCCAGCTCCTGGGCCAACGCGGCGGCATAGACGTGCATGGCGCCCGTCTATACCCCGGTCCGCTCGCGCCTCCCAGAGACGCGCCGCTCGCCTACTGCCGCACCAGACGGATGACGTCCAACGCCACGTTGTAGCCCGTGCTCGCCGCGTTCTTCCCAACAGTCGTGAACGTGAACGCCTGGGGCTCCAGGTCCGTGAACGTCACCGTCCCCAGCTCCACCTCCACGAACTGCGTGGTGGCGGAGTACTCGTCCCGCGTCCCGCCCACCACCACCCCGTTCACGTCCAGCCGGTACTGCCCCCGCCCGTTGTTGCGCTTGGTCCGTACCCGCACCGCGAACGTGCCCACCGTGCGCGGATGGAGCGTGTACGTCACCTTCGCGCCCACCGCGCTCGTGTTGTGGTAGCGCACCCCGCCCAGATCAGGCCCGGCCTCCACGCCGGTGGACGACGGGTCCGGGGTGCTCGTCGGCTTCAGGTTCTCCGCTTGGTACACCAGCACCCTCGCGTCGTGCTCCACCGCGCGTCCCAGCCGCTTCTGCACCTGGTCCACGTAGAGCGACTGCGGCACCAACTCATTCCCGGACTGCGCCACCTCCGCGAAGTCCGCCGGGGCCGTCTTCGTCGTCACCGACACGTCCACGCCCGTCGCGCTGCCGCGCATCCCAATCACGTACCCCTGCCCGTACTGCTGCGAGCGCACCACGCTCGTGCCCCCGTACGACGGCGGCTTCGCCCCGTTGGTGTTCCAGAACACGCTCTCCGTCGTGGTGACGCCGTGGCTCGTGGTGCCGTAGGGCGTCCGGTCCGCCGCCTCGAAGCGCTCCAGGTACAGCGTGGTGTTATCCACCAGGTTCGCCGCGCTCAGGTGCATGTGGAAGTCGGACACCTTCTCTCCGTTGGACACGCGGTTGTTGAACAACACGTTGCCGGTGGTGTGCATGGAGCGGAAGTCGAAGTTGTGCCGCCCGCCGTACGACACGCTGTCCTTCACCAGGCTGTCGCTGCTCCGGATGGAATACAGGTACCCGTTTCCGCCACCGCCCTTGTACTGGGGCTTGTTGATTTCACACCCCTCCACCGTGACGTTGCGCGCTTGGTTCAGGTCGATGCCGTTGGACAGCACGTGCACGTCCTGCGTGTTGGAAGGCGGCCGGTAGGAACCCACGCCGCGCACCCAGCCGTCCACCACGTGGTTCATCAAGAGCGCCGTGGACTCGTGCACCTGGTACGCACCGGTGCCCTGCACCGTGTAGTCCTCCTCGGACAGGCCCGGCGTGGGATTCTCCCGCATGCCGATGGCCAGGTGCTCCACGCCCACCTCCGACAGGTGCGCGGGCACGCGGTACACCCGCGCCGCGTCGCGCATCAGCAGCCCCTGCCGCAGCGGGATGTCCAGCGTCAGCATCCGCGTGGCCGCGTCCACCGCCACCACCTGCCGGTAGAACGACGGTCCGGGCAGCGACGTCCACGTCGTGCCCATGTTCAGCTCCGCGCTGCGCGCCGCCGTCAGGTCCGCCCGCACCACCACCCACGTGCCCACGGTGTAGCCGGACACGCTCGCCACCTGGACGTGCGTCGCCTGATTGGGCGCGTCCTGCGTCAGCGCCGTCGCCGCCGTCGAAGCGGACGTCCAGGACACCGTCGTGTCGCGCGGGCCCACCTGCACCACGCGCTTGCTGCGCATGTCCGTGGCGGAGTTGTAGAGGAACGTGGACGTCGCGCCCTGCCCGCGCAGCACCACGTTGCTGTATCGGATGAGCAGCGCGTACGGCTTGCCCGCGGGCGGTGCCACCCGGTACGTGCCCCGAGGCAGGTACACCACCCCGCCGCCCGCCACCGCCCCCGCGTCGTCGAGCGCCTGCTGCAACACCGCCGTCACGTCCGACGCCCCCGTGTTGTCCGCGAAGTACGGCGCCTGCGTCACGTCCAGCACCCGGTCCATGCGCACCGGCGGCTCCTCCTGCCGCATCCGGTAGCCCGCGTAGGAGAAGTCATGCAGGAACCGCGACGTGTTGCCCGGCTGCGAGTACCCGGGCGTCCACGTCGACGGGTACAGCACGCTCCGCCACGGCGCCGCCTCCGCCACTCCCACGGCCGCGATCAGCCCCGCTCCCAGCAGTCCCTGCCATCCCTTGCGTGAGCCCACGGTGTGCTCCTCCCCGGTGTCCCGGGCTCCCTCAATGGAAGCCTTATCCAAGGAAAACAGCACAAAGCGGAAAATTCACAAAGCCCTTGAGACATAAAAAGGGCCGCGCGGGAGTTCCCACGCGGCCCTTCGCTTCAGCTCATGCGCGTCCGGCTCAGGCCGGCTGGATGTCGCTGTTCTTCACGCGGAAGGTCTTCGCGGTGAACTTCGCCTCCAGCTCGCTGTCCGCGCGCTTGGAGTAGTCCTTGGCCACCTCTGCCGCGGGGATGAGGTGGAAGGTGGCGAGCGTCTCATCCGCCTTCACCTCCACCAGCACGAAGCCATGCGAGTCCGCGTCCGCGAAGCGCAGGCCCGAGTTGGACGCCATCAGCGTCTTCTCCATCTCCACGACGGCGTGCTGGTACACCGGCGCGCCCGTGGCGTAGCCCGCGCCAATCAGCGCCAGGCTGGCCAGGCTCTTGATGGAGCCGGAGGTGATGCCCGGCGCCGTCAGCACGGGCACGCCCTCCTCCACCGACGCGAACGACGCGTGGATGTCCCCGGAGATGAACAGCGTGTTCGTCACGCCCGCGGCCTTCAGCGTGTTGAGCATCACCTTCTTCTTCGTGGGGAAGCCGTCCCACTGGTCCACGCTGAAGTAGAAGCGCTGGCGCAGCGTCGGGTCCGTGATGTCCGCCTGCTGCCGGAAGTCCCAGATGAGCGCCGACAGCGACGTGGAGCTCACCACCATCTTCCAGGTGTTCGTCGCCGTGGTCATGGTCTGCTGGAACCACGCCTCCTGGTCCGGGCCGAACACGTCCTCGCTCTTGCCCTGGGACAGCTGGTACTTCACCGCCGCGAACAGGTCGAACGTGTCCTTCACCACCACGTAGCGCGAGCCCTGGATGTTGAAGAGCGCCGCCTTGCCCATGTGCGCGTACGCCAGGCCCCGGGGCTTGTCCGCGGGCGGAATCACCAGCGCCTTGTTCACCGCCGCCAGCACCTGGTTCACGTAGTAGAGCGCCACCGGACCGGCCACCCACTTGCCGGCCTTCTGCGCGGCCTCCGCGTCCGTCAGGCCCGCCGCCTTCGCCTGGCTCAGGTACACCGCCTGGAGCACCTGCTTCTGGTTCGCGTACGCCGCGTCGTCGATGTTCACGTACGCGAACGTGTCCGCCTGGAACGTCGCCTTCACCACGTCCGGCTGGCCCTGGAGCGCCGCGCCCAGCAGCGTCGCGTCCAGCGCCACGGTGCCCGGGTAGCCGTCCTCCGGGATGAGGTGGTCCGGCCGGTAGCTACGGTAGTCCGTCACCAGCAGCTTCAGGTGCTTGCCGTACTCGAAGTCACGGTAGATGCGTGAGTTGGGGAAGCGCGGCTCGCTACCCACGTCGATGGCGCCCGCGGCGGACTGCACCGTGTCCAGCGGGATGTACTCCAGGAAGGCCTGCTCCGCGTTGAGCTTGCGGTCCAGCTGCGTCTCGTCCCGCTTGCCGTCCTCGTACGTGGCCACGTCCTGCCAGCAGTCGTCGGAGAACTCGTGGTCGTCCCAGACGATGATGAACGGGTAGCGCTCGTGCACCGCCTGCAGCTGCTTGTCCGTGCGGGTCGTCTTGTAGAGGTCGCGGTAGTTGGAGAGCGAGTTCGCCGCCAGGTACGAGGTGAGGCCCGCGCCCTGCGGCAGCGCCCCATCCGGCTCGCTGAAGCGGATGCTTCGGCCGCCATCGCCGGACTGGAAGGACGTGTCGCCCGTCGTCTCGTAGACGTAGTCGCCCAGGAACACGATGAAGTCCAGGTCCGCGTCCAGCTGCAACAGCCGCTGCCAGGCGTTGTAGTAGCGGCCAATGAAGTCCTGGCAGCTGGCGAAGACGAACTTCACCGGCACGTCATCCCCCGCCGCCGGCGCGGTGCGCGTGCGCCCGGTGCGCGTGGTGTGCTTCTGGCCGTCCTTCTCGTAGGAGAAGCGGTAGTAGTACGTCGTGCGCGCGGACAACCCGGTGACCTTCACCTTCACCGCGTGGTCATGCTCCGCCAGCGCCGACAGGTCCGTCTTGTCCAGCACCAGCGTCTTGAAGTCCTCCGACGGAGAGACCTCCAGCCGCAGCGGCAGGTCAGAACCGGCGCGGTCCTTGTCCTCCACGCGCACCCACAACACCACGCTGTCCGGACGCGGATCCCCCGACGCCAACGACTGCGGGAAGTAGGGCGAGCCATCCGAAGTCTCCGTCGAGTCGTCGTCGGAGCATCCAAAGGTCGTCGTCGCCGCGACAGCAACCACGGCTTGCAGGAACGTGCGGCGTTTGAAGGGGTTGAACAAGGCGATGGACTCCAGCGGGAAGCAGGGGTGGAGGGGCTCCCGGACCCCGAAGTCTAGAGGCCCTCCTCCCTCCACACGAAACATCCCGGCGACAGGCCGGTGATGACCGTGCGCGTCACAATCCCGCAATCCCTCTCACGGTGAAGAAAAAGGGGCCGGCCCCATCACTGGAGACCGGCCCCTTTTCTACTTCACCCACCGCGCCGCTCCCCCCGGAGGTGCGCGGCGGACCATTTCCGCGAAACGCTTCGCGATTACTTCACGGCCTTCACGCGCGGGCGCTTCTCACCTTCCGGCGGCTCGCTGGGGGCGTCCGCGGCGGGCGCCGCACCCGCGGGCTTGCCGATGCCGTACTTCTCCAGCACCAGGGCCTCGACCTCCTTGTAGGTGTCCGGGTGCTCGCGCAGGTACTCCTTCGCGTTCTCCCGGCCCTGGCCGATGCGCTCTCCCTTGAAGGAGAACCAGCTGCCGCTCTTCTCGATGATGTTGTCGTTGGAGGCCAGGTCGATGAGGTCGCCCTCCTTCGAGATGCCCGCGCCGTACATGATGTCGAACTCCACCTCCTTGAACGGAGGCGCCACCTTGTTCTTCACGACCTTCACGCGGGTGCGGCTGCCCACCACGTTCTCGCCGTTCTTGATGGCGCCCACGCGGCGGATGTCCATGCGCTGCGACGCGTAGAACTTCAGCGCGTTGCCGCCCGTCGTGGTCTCAGGGTTGCCGAACATCACGCCAATCTTCATGCGGATCTGGTTGATGAAGATGACGCACGTCTGGCTCTTGGAGATGGTGCCCGTGAGCTTGCGCAGCGCCTGGCTCATGAGGCGCGCCTGCACGCCCATGTGCGCGTCGCCCATCTCGCCTTCCAGTTCCGCCTTCGGCACGAGCGCGGCCACCGAGTCCACCACCAGCACGTCGATGGCGCCGGAGCGCACGAGCATCTCCGCGATTTCGAGGCCCTGCTCACCGGTGTCCGGCTGGGACAGGAGCAGGTCGTCGGTGCGCACGCCCAGCTTGCGCGCGTAGCCCACGTCCATCGCGTGCTCGGCGTCGATGTAGCCGCACACGCCGCCCTTCTTCTGCGCTTCCGCGACGATGTGGAGGCACAGCGTCGTCTTGCCGGAGGACTCCGGCCCGAAGATTTCGATGATGCGCCCGCGCGGCACGCCGCCCACGCCCAGGGCGATGTCGAGCGAAGTGGACCCCGTCGAAATGGCCTGGACGTCCTTCATCATGGGCTCGTCGTTGCCGAGCCGCATGATGGAACCCTTGCCGAACTGACGCTCCACCGCCGCCAGCGCCAGCTCGATCGCCTTTTCCTTCTCCTGATTCACGGCCATTTCTCGTCGCTCCTTGGAAGAGTGGACCACCCCGGTCCACCTGAACGCGCTTTTAGTACGCGATGGGTAGACCCTAGTCCACCCCTCTGACATCCGTTTTGGGTCCTGGCGGTCAGCTCTTGCGCAGGGCAGCCAGGAAGGCGGCCACCAGCCCGCCCAATCCGGCCGCCCAACCCGCCGGAACCTCTGGCACCAGCACCATCCCCAACCCCATCCCGGACACCACCGTCAGCAGCGCCAGGGCTCCGCGATACAGGGGAGAGCCCACGGAGGCAACCGTCAGCACGGTCAGGGTCAGCAGGGTCAAAAGCCCCTGCAGGATGAGCAGCCCGCCAGGCACGACGACGCCCGTCAGCCCCAGCACCACCTGGAGCGCCAGCGCCCCCAGCCCC